>CAYOGX010000854.1:0-3016 GCA_964403235.1 uncultured Planctomycetales bacterium
CCGGAAGACGTCAAGAAGGTCGACGCCGAGGCGTTCCGGCTGAACCCGGCGTATCTCCGCGGCGGGGGGCGGGGGCAGATGGCCCACATGAGCATGTTCCCCGAGGACGTGGTGGCCATGGCCGAGCACGCCCAATGCAAAACCATCGCCTACACCTACTCCGAGCCGACGATGTTCTTTGAGTACATGACCGACACGTGCCGCCTGGCGCACGCCAAGGGCATCCGGAACGTCTGGGTGACCTGCGGGTACATCAACCCCGAGCCCCTGGCCGAGCTGTGCGGCGTGATGGACGCGGCCAACGTGGACCTCAAGAGCTTCGACGATGCGATCTACAAGAAGCTCAACTCCGGCAAGCTCCAGCCGATCCTCGATTGCCTCACGACGCTCAAAGCCCGGGGCGTGTGGTTCGAGGTGACCAACCTCGTCGTGCCGACCTACACCGACAAGTCGGACATGATCGCTCGGATGTGCGACTGGCTGGTCAAGCACGTGGGGCCTGACTATCCGCTGCACTTCTCGCGGTTTCACCCGCAGCACAAGCTCAAGAAGCTGCCCCTGACCCCGGTGGATACTCTGATCGAGGCCCGCCGGATCGCGCGGGCCGCCGGGCTGCGGTACGTCTACATCGGCAACGCTCGCGGCGTGCCGGACTCCGAGACGACCTTCTGCCCCAAGTGCGGCAAGATCGCCGTGGCGCGGAGCGGCTTCTTCGTCCTCGCGGTCAATATCGCCGACGGCAAGTGCCGCTCCTGCGGCACCCCCGTCGCCGGCGTCTGGACGTAGGCGCCGCCGGCGCCGGTAACCGGCAGCCGATCGGCTTCAGAACGCCCCGGAGTGCCGCGTGGCCCATCGCGATGGCGGATTACGGGTCGCCGGCGGGGGCATCGTCGAGCACGACCACGCGGAAACCGACGTCGAATACGCGCTGCCAGGCCGGATAACGCCAGCGATATGAGGACCGTCCCAACTTGGGCCGATCCTCCCAGGACCCGCCCCGCACGACCCTGAAATCGTCCCGAGCGACCGTCTTGGCCGACGCGGGGTTCTGCGGCCGGGACCGATATGCGCTCGATGTCCATTCGGCCACGTTGCCATGCATGTCGTACAGGCCCCACGGATTGGGGGCGTAGCTGCCGACCTTCGCCAGGTGCAGCACGCCGTCGTCGAAGCGCGCGTCCTTGGGAACGAAATCCTCAATCTCGCTGGGGTCGGAGATCGGCTTCGGATTGATGCCCTTGACGGCGAGCTTGCGGATCTGACGATCGGCGAAGTTGGCGAACGTCGAGAAGTCCGTGTCCAGGTCGCCGTAAGACATCGGCGTGTCGGTGCCGGCGCGGCAGGCCCATTCCCACTGCGCCTCGGTGGGCAGGGCCACCTTCCGCCCGATCTTCTTGCCCAGCCAGTCGCAGAATGCCGTGGCCTGGTTACAGGAGACGCGGATGGCCGGCAGGTCGGCCCCGTCGACCGGATACCCGGGTCCGGTCTGGTCTTTCCAGTGCATGTCGTAGTATCCGTTGCGATGGGCCGGAGCGAAACGCCGGTATTGCGCCATGGTGACTTCCGTCGTTCCCATCCAGAAGGGCCTGGTGATGTCGACGACCTTCTGCGGCTTTTCGTCGAGGCACCCGGCCGCGTCGCCCATCACATACCGCCCCGCGGGAATGCGCGTCAATGTCAGCGTAACGCCGTCGCCGAGGTCGATGGTGCGCTGCGTTTTTCCACCGACGGCAGCAGCCTTCTGGAGGGCTTTCGCCTGCACAGGGGTCAGCGGCCACCCCCGAACGCTAATGGGCTTGGACGTCTCGGAAACCGTTTGGGGTTTCTGGAAGCGGATGGGCTGGGCCTTGGCGGTGCCTATCTCTTCCGGATCGTAGTTGAGGAAGGCATACCGGCGGTTCAGCTCGCGCCGCCGTCCGATCCATTCGGGTTTCTTCATGCCCCGTTCGCTCCAACTGCCGTAGGCGGGGCAGTTCAGGTCGATCCACGTGATGAGGCGGTCCCACGATTCGTCGTCGAGTTTGACGTTGTGATGGCCCTTGGTCAGCATCTGGACCAGTTCGCTGGTGTCGGGGTGAAACTCGAGCGGGACCAGGAGATGGTAGTCGCCCTCGGGACCGTTGCGCCGCACGTAGGGGTGGAGTTGGAGATAGGCGTTCGGGAATCCCTTGCCCTGCTTTTCGGCCAGGACGGGACGGCCCTTGGCCTTGTCGCTGCCGTCGTGGCAGCCGACGCAGTAGCGGTCGAGGACCGGCTGGATTTCGCGGGAGAAACTGAAGCCTCGGGTCTTGCCGAACCACGGTGCGAGGGCTCCGGGCTTGCGCCGCGAGGCGAGAGTCACTCTCGTGGGCGCCACGCCGTTGAGGTCCTCGTGGCATCCGACGCAGGAGACGATTTCTCCCGGCATGGCGGTGAACCAGCTTCGCATCGTCTGCAGTGCCTTGCCTTCGGCATCCAGCGGGAGCAGGGAGATCGGAACGTTGGCGGGCACCTTGAAGACGGCCGACCCGTCCTTCAGGACGACGGTCGTTCCGAGGATCCTCCGCACGTCCCAGGGCCCTTCGATGCCGATCGCCCAGTGGCCCCCGGTGTTCCGGTAGCCGTATTCGTAGTGGAAGACCTTGAGGCGCTTTACGGTTCCCCGCGGGACGCCCCGCAGTCCGGGGCCTTCGTGGACGTCCTGGATGTAGACGACGGCGTCGGTCTGCCCTTTCTGTATCCTGTCCGGGATGACCGGGGGCGTGGGGGTCTTCCTGAGGGGGACCGGTTCCATCAGGGCCATGCCCGGCTCTTCGCGGAGCAGGATCATGTTGTCGAAGACGTCCACCAGGTAGAGGCCCCAGGGAGACCCGCGCGTGGCCATGCAGGAGACCAGGTGGTACTTCTCGTCCAGGGGCCACGGATTTAGGAAGCGAGGCCACCAGGCATCGACCAGTCCGTCCTTGATGATCGGTTCGACCGGCTTGCCGTGTCCGGGGATCCGCTGGATCACGCCGTCGGCCTCGAAGCGTCCCTT
>CAYOGX010000855.1:0-2997 GCA_964403235.1 uncultured Planctomycetales bacterium
AATCATCTCGGGGCGAGAAGATCTCTGTCACCGCGTCATCCCGGTCGGGATCGACCAGCGCCAGGTCCAGATACCCGTCGTCAACCTGTCGGGCAAACACCAGGACCGGTCCCACCTCCAGCGCCAAACGGACCGCCGCCGCCGCCGCCGCACAGACGTGCGGCATGGGCGAGCGCGGCGAGACCTCGCGGGTCATGTGCGACAGGGCCTGGAGAAAACGGCTCCGCTTCTCGAGCCTCCGATTCGTCGCGCTCAGCGACGCGTTCAAGCGGGCGAGTTCCTCGTTCGCGTCGGCCAGCGCCTGCGCGTAGACCTCCTTGCTCGACACGCTTTCCAGGCCGATGATCGAGGCCCGTTCCGCGATCTGATCGGGAAGATCCCGCAGGATCTGGTCGCAGCGGATGCTGTCGATCCCCAGCCGCTGCGCCACCTCATGTGGGTCCTCGGTCGAGGGCCAGTTGCCGCTGTAGCCGATCCGCTGGTAGCGAACCAGCAGATCGGCCAGGTGGACGATCCGGACATGCTCGGCGTGGGCCATCGATGGCGGGAGCGCGTCCGGCCCGTGATGGTGCAGCCACATGCACTGGACGATGGGATCGGGAAGCGACCAACGTTCGCCCAACCGCCGTCCGACCACCGTATGATCGATGCCCAACACCTCCCGCTCGACGTCGGCGATGCAGGCACGAGCGTTGTCCGTCAGCCGCACCACGCGATCGAAGCTCTTGGGTAGGCACGCGTCCAGTGCCACCTTCCCCAAATCGTGCAACAGGCCGCATACGAACGCCTCTTCCGGCTCGACCGGGACGGATCCGCTCTGCGCGATCAGACGGGCAGCGCACGCCACCGCCAGCGAGTGCTTCCAGAATCCCAGGCGGTCAAAGGTGGTCTGTTCCTCCTGCTTGTCGGGCCCGAAGACCTCGAACACCTTGATCGATAACACCGCGTTGCGAACCGCCTGGAACCCCATCAGCACGACGGCCCGATCGACCGTCGCGGCGTGACCGCCCACACCGGTTGAGGCCCGTCTCACCAGCGACAGGACCTTGGCCGTCAATGACTGGTCCGACTCGATCAGTTGGATGACCTGCTTGGCATGCGTCTGGTCGTCGGCGGTGACCTGCAACAGTCTGGCGGCCACCGCCGGCAAGGTGGGCAGCGCGTCGAGCTGCGCGATGATCAGCTCCACCCGCTTGGCCTTGTCGTCACTGGCCGTCCGAACCTCTGACACCCCAGCAAACCCCCTGATTGTCCATCCGACGCCCCCGGATCACCGGGCATGGGCGATCGCGACGGCTGCGCCTGCGTCGGGGCCGACGCCTACGCGCCCACCAACGTCGCGATCTTGCCAATGAGCTGGTCAATCTCGAAGGGCTTCTTCACGAAATCGTGTGCCCCGTCCGACAGGAGCGACTCGATCTCCTCGCGATTGACCACGCCGGAGACGATGATGACCTTGACGTGCTCGAGCTTGGGGTTCGACCGGACCGTCCTGCACACGACGTTGCCGTTGACGTCCGGCAGCATGTAGTCCAGGACCATCACGTCCGGATGGAACTCGCTGGCCACCACGCCGGCGTCGAACCCGGTCGAGGCCGTGCGAACCTCGAACCGACCGTCGCGCTCCAGCAGCTCGACCAGCATCTCCACGATGGCCGGCTCGTCGTCAACCACCAACACCCGCCTCTTGCCCGAGTCGAGCTGATCCAGCGGGATGTCGTTCTCCTTCATAAACTGGATCAGGCCCTCGCGGGTGATGCGGCGAAACCGGCTGCCGGGGACGCGAAAACCCTTCAACCGACCCGCGTCGAAACACCGGATCACGGTCTGCTGACTAACGCTGCAGATCTGGGCCACCTCACCGGTCGTGAAGACGCTCTTGGTTGCTAGGGGTTCCTCGTTCCTCTGCCGACCTCTCGAGGACTTGGTTGACGGATTCTGTTGGACTGCCATCTCCCTACCACCAAACCATCTTGCCTAGTTTACCCAGGTTCCCACTAGTACCATCGGTTCGTCCTCCCGTCAAGTGAACTTTCGGGGGTGAGGCAAATCGCTTCATCTTGCCGGCTCGCCCTCCGTAGCGGCGAGAAGGCCGTTTTGGGGAATGGGGCCGGCGGGAAGCGCGCCGTTATGGGGCCCGGTCGACCGATACAATCCCTACGACCCGGCCAGCCTGCGGCGACAATCCAGGTAGACCATCAGGACCGTGATGTCCGCCGGATTGATCCCACTGATGCGGCTGGCCTGCCCGATCGATCGCGGGCCCACCGCCGTCAGCCGCTCGCGGGCCTCGGCGCGGAGCTCGGGAATCGCAGAAAACCGGAACCCCGGCGGGATCGGACGCGACTCCATCTGGCGGAACCGCTCGACCTGCCGTTGCTGTCGTTCGATGTATCCGCCGTATTTGACCTCGACCTGCACGGCCTGTAGCGCTTCATCGACGAGCGGACAAGCGGGGCGCTCGACGGACGCCGGGTCGATCAGGTCACCGATTCGGATCTCCGGTCGACGCAGCCAGTCGACCAGCGGTCGGCCCTCTCGCAGGTCTGCGGTCAGCGCCCGACGGATCTGGTCCATGAACCGTTCCTTCCGCTCGAACCGTTTCCATCGTTCGTCGTCGACCAGGCCGATCTCTCGGCCGAGCGGCGTCAGCCGTCCGTCGGCGTTGTCGTTGCGAAGCAGCAACCGATACTCCGCCCGGGAGGTGAACATCCGATACGGCTCGATCGGCGGGCGTGTGATCAGGTCGTCGACCATCACGCCGACGTAGGCCTGGTCGCGTCCGAGCACGACCCCCTCGCGGTCGGCCACGTGTCGGGCGGCGTTAACGCCCGCCAGGAGACCTTGTCCGGCCGCCTCTTCGTATCCACTCGTGCCGTTGATCTGGCCCGCCAGGAACAGGCCCCTGATGCGTTTCGTCTCTAGCGTGACCTCGATCTGATCCGGAGGGACGAAGTCGTACTCGATGGCGTACCCGTGCTGTAAGACGTGGGCCCG
>CAYOGX010000856.1:0-2989 GCA_964403235.1 uncultured Planctomycetales bacterium
GGCCCGTGTTTACGCGGGTTCTCGGCACCTCGTCTTTTTGCGCTGCCGACATTCCGAGCGCATCACGCAGAACACGGTACCTCACCGGATCAACCGACTGCACCGCGCGACGGCGTCCAGCGTGGTCGCGTCACCGGCGTCGAGCATGCGGGCCTCGAACGCGTGCAGGCCGGGCTCGACCCGCACCGGTTGCTCGAGCAACGCGCGGTTGTGGATCCGGCTCGGCCCGGCTGGCACGCGCGCGACAGTCTCCGTGCCGACCGCCTTGCCGTCGACCAGGAACTGCACCGTGACCGGCCCCGAGTCGATCCCGCCGATGTTGCTGACGGCCGCCGTCAGCGACCACGCCCCGTCCGGTCTGCGTTCGGGCCACAGACTGTGGCGCATCAAGGTGACGCACGGCTTGACGTAGTAGTCGAAGCACAGCCGGTCCGCGTTGGCGAGCACGGCCTGGTGGTGTTTGTCGGTTTCAGGCGTGGGGTTCAGGCCGTAGCCGCCGTAGCCGCCGTTGTACCACGCAATCCCCCGCATCTCCGGACAGATCCGCCGGATGAAACGAACCACCTGCTCCTGTTCGCCCAGCTCGATGTAGTCGGGGCGCTCGGACGTGTCCAGCCCGATCAGCGTGTAGCACCAGTTGCCGTAGGCCGGCTGGAACATGTCGTACGACCGGATGAACGGGTCCAGCCGATCGCGGATCATCTGGTAGATGTCCTCGGTCCCCAGCCCCTGGGGAATGGCCCGCCAGACGTACGTCTCCAGCAACAGCAGGTCGGCGCCCTGGCGGAAGTAGCCGATCGGCGGCAGCGTGACGCCCCCGCCGTTCCACACGGCGAAGAACCGGTTCGGCATCTCGCGCTTGGCCCGGACCATCGCCTTCATGGACGCCACGGTCCGCTTCAGTGAGAAGGTGCTGGGGTACCCGCCGGTTTCATCGATGCCAAGACCAGCGTACTTGTCCGGCTCGGCCGTGTACTTCTGGTAGAACACCTCCTCGATTTCCTTGAGGACTTCATCGGGGTTCGTCTCGGCCTTTTTCTTGTCGTAGTGACTCCAGCTTGCCCCGCCATAGGCCCATCGCAAGGCGATCACGCCGCGCTCCGCCAGTCGCGAGCGCTGCTTGGCGTCGTTGGCGGACGTCACGCACGTCGCCCAACGCGTCGTGGGGACCTCCCGATACCACGCGACGTGTACCTTCCTGCCCTTGATTAGAACGGGCAGGATCAGCTCGGCCGTGTTGTTGTCCTCGTTGGCCTCGGCGATCCGGTTGCCTGGATCGATCTCGACGCGGACGTGGTAGATGCCGTTGCCCCCGGCGGTCCACGTCCAACTCGCCTCGGCCCGGTTCTCGGTTCGCTTCAGGTCGAGCGTCCGTTCGATCATCGTCCTGTGTGCATGACAGAGCAGCGTCAGACGCGCCTGCGGGTCCGAATCGATCGGGCCGCTGCACGTCGCGCGGACCGTGATCGTCACCCGATCGCCCTCGTGCGGGAGCACCGGACGCGTGAACAACCCGCCCGTCAGGTACGGCTCGGCGGTGATCGAGAGGTCTCCTGCGTGAGCAGCCGCAGCCAACCATGCGACGACGACAAGGAAACGAACGGATATCAAGAGGCACATCATGGGTTCCTCCTGGACGAACGCTCGGTCAACCTGCCCTAAGGCGGACGGCATTGTAACGCCCCCGACAAGCCAACACGACATTCGAGGAAGATTGCTGGTTGTGGTTCACACCGAACGGGGCGATAGTATACGTATCATCAGTGCACGGAAGGCAACGCCACGAGAGGAGTTGCAGTATGAGCGGGAGTAGAAAGCAGGTTCGTACCAAGCAGATGCGTCGCGAATACGACTTTACCGGGGGGACCCGCGGCAAATACGCGGATCGCTACGCCCGTGGGAGCAACGTCGTCGTTCTAGACCCGGACGTTGCACGTCTCTTCCCAGATGGTGACGCCGTCAACCGGGCCCTGCGGGCACTGGCAGAGGTGGCTCCACGACGCCCCGTTGCCCGGAGGAAGTAGAACGGAGACGGGCTGCCAGCCCCCATTGTGCCTAGCGTCGCGCCGCCCACGCCGCGCAACGCAGCCGTGGGGGGTTCCCTGATTTAGGAGGAACCGACCGTGCCATTCTCCCGCAAACGATCTCGGATCTTGACTACGGCAGCCGTCTTGGCGGGGTTGTGTGCCATGCCCATCGCGGCCGAGAAGCCCGGCAAGCGAGTGACGAAGCCGATCTCGGGCATCCTGTACAACGAGGATGACAGCCACCGGTTCGTCCTCGACCCAGCCGGCAAGATGAAACCCGAGCGCCTTGACCAGCTCGTCGACGAGCTGGCGGACTCGCACGTGACGGTCATGCTGATCTGCTGCTGCGCCAAAAAGACGAACTTCGACAGCAAGTCCTGGGAGCCACACTGCGACGGGTTTGACCCGACCAAGGACAACAGCCAGCCCTACTTCGGCGACACCACGCCTCAGGCCCGCAAGGGGTTGCGCCAGTGGGCCCACAACCTCCGCGTCATGCTCGACGCCGGCGTCGACCCGACGGGCAGGATGCTCGAGCGCTGCCGACAGCGCGGCATCAGCCCGTGGGTCAGCATCCGCATGAACGACGCGCACGACGCGCCGCTGGCCCGCTCGCCACTCCACAGCCGGTTCTACATGGAACACCCCGAGTACTTGCGGTATCGCAAGCGCTTCAACAGTTGGCACGACCGGTGCCTCAACTTCGGCCTGAAGCCCGTGCGTGACCACGCGATGGCGCTGGTCAAGGAGGTGTGCGAGCGATACGACATGGACGGGCTCGAGCTCGACTGGAACCGATTCTGCGGGCATTTCCGCGAGGGCGAGGAGATCGAAAAGGGCAAGGCGCTGACCGAGTGGATGGTTGAGGTCCGCAAGCTGGTCCAGACCGCCGAGAAACGGCTCAAGCACCCGATCACACTGGCGGCCCGCGTGCCCGCCCGTCCCGAGGTGTCGATCGGCAA
>CAYOGX010000857.1:0-2985 GCA_964403235.1 uncultured Planctomycetales bacterium
CGAGTTCTTCCAGAAGTACTGCAAGCGGAACTGGGACGGCATCTACGTCGACTGGCACGGGCCCGACGCCACCTCGTGGCACGACAACCGGTACGAGCCCGAGACCCAGCATGGCGATACGCACTTCTCGCCGAAGGGGACTTACGTGCCCGCGCGGGCGTACTTCTTGTTCACCCGGAAGCTGCGGCAGATCGTGGGCCCGGGCGGCTTTCTGATCGGCCATCAGGGCTCGTTCAATTCCGGCGTGTTCGCGAACCTGTGCTTCGACGCCTACCTGCCCGGCGAGACCGGCTCGGATCGCAAGATGCCCAGCGACCTTCACGAGGCCGTCTACAAGGGCATGCAGGGCGGCGGCGTCTGCATGCCCTGGCTGTTGGACCTGCCCAAGTACCGCAACGCCGAGGGCGCCGCCAAGATGGCCGCCTGGGGGCTCTATCCACACCTCGTGCTGGGCATCAAGGCACGGCATACCAAGAACCTGGTCTTCCCGTGCGACCCCGACGACCGGCTGTATGCCTTCATCCTGCCCTACTGGCGGGTGCTGGCCAAGATCGACGCCGAGCGGGCCACCGTCTACAACCTGCCGTCGCAAGACGTGGCGGCGGTGACGTCCACGACCCCCGGCTTCGGCAGCACGGTGTACAAGGCAGGCGAGGACGCCTACCTGCTGATCACGGCCAACCTCGGGGCGAAGCCGGCCAAGGCCACGCTGACCTTGAATCCGAAGGTGCTGGGCATGACCGGCGAGTATCGGGTCGTCCGGATCGACTCGGGCACGGGCCAGGAGCATCCCTGCGGCACGAGCGCCGGCGCGGTCACGACGAGCGAGCTGCCGCAGTGGGGCATCGAGGGCTTCAAGTTCTCCAAGAAGTAGCGTCGTCCGCAGGAGAGGTTGGCCGGGTGCCCCATCCGAATCGATGGATTGGAGAAGCGCGTATGAGAATCGACCGCGTGATGCTTCTGGGTGGTTTGTGCACTGTGTGTGCAACCGCTCTAGGGGCAGATGGGAGTGACGCGAGGGCCACCGCGGACCAGCGGTCCGCCGCAAACGTGCGGTTGCTGCTGCCGGACGTGGTGTATGCCGTGCCGGGCGTCGAGATGAACGTCTATTTCGACAACGTGACGCTGGTGCTCAACCCGGCCAATTACGCCTTCGACGTGACGTGCAACAAGGGGGTGCAGCAGGCGGAGCGGTGGACGTACACGCCGTCGGACAAGGACGTGGGATCGCACCCGTTCGCGCTGGAGGTGCGCGACCAGGCCAACCGCGTCATCGCGCGGGCGACGTCCACCGTGCGCGTGGTCAGAGCGGATGCCGGGGCCGGCAGCTCGGCATCCGCGCTACTGATCGGCGACAGCCTGACGCATGCGTCGGTGTACTCCCGGCATCTGTTGGACCTGTGCGTCGGACCGAAGAATTCCAAGCTCACGCTGGTCGGCTCGCACGTCCCCAAACCCGATCAGCCCGAGAACCGCCACGAGGGATACGGCGGCTGGACCGCCAAGCGGTTCGCCACGTACTACACGGGCGTCGCGCGGACCGGGAGTCACAAGGGATGCGGCAGCCCGTTCCTTTACAAGGACCCGCAGGGCAAGGTCGGCCTGGATTTCGGCCGCTACTGCAAGGACGTCAATAGCGGCAGGGCACCCGACTTCGTGACCATCTTTTTGGGCTGCAACGACACGTTCGCGGCCACGGACGCGACGATCGAGGAACGGATCGACGACATGGTCGTGCACATGGACGCACTGATCGGGGCGATCCGGGGGGTTGCCCCCAAGACCCACATCGGGCTGCTGTGTCCCGTGCCGCCGGCGGCGACGCAGGACGCGTTCGGCGCGAACTACCGCTGCGGTCAGACCCGCTGGCAGTACAAGCGGAACCAGCACCGGGTCATCGAGCGAATGACGAAGCGCTACGGCGGCAGGGAAAACGACCGGATCTGGCTCATCCCCGCGTTCGTCAACCTCGACTGCCTGCACAACTTCCCGCAGCAGGCGGCGCGGTGGAACGCGCACACGTCCGATGCCACCACCCGCCAGAACAATGGCGTGCATCCGGCGCCGACCGGTTACCGGCAGATCGGCGACACCATCTACTGTTGGCTCAAGGCACGCCTGGCGGACGGATCCGGAACCACAAAAACGACTATGCCTGGCCGGTGATTCCTCCTATCATCTTGGTCGGGTAACGAGGCTGAGCGCTCATCGGTCGCGTCCCTGCGCAGGGAACCGGTGGGCCAACCAAGAGGGAGTCATGATGAACCGATCAGACCGTACGACGATCACAACAGGGATTAGTCTGCTGGCCGTGGCAGCGTTGCTGGCGGTTTCGCCCGCATCGGCCGATGTGAAGCTGCCGCACATCCTGGGTAGCCACATGGTATTGCAGTGCGACAAGCCGCTGCCGATCTGGGGCTGGGCCGATCCGGGCGAGACGGTCACCGTCAAGCTCGGCGAGCACCAGGCCACCGTCAAGGCCGACGCGAACGGTAAGTGGTCCGTCAAGCTGCCGGCCATGAAGGCGGGCGGGCCCTGCGAGATGACGGTCAGCGGCACGAACACGATCCAGCTGAAGGACATCCTGATCGGTGAGGTGTGGGTCTGCTCGGGTCAGTCCAACATGGAGATGGGCGTCGGCATGATCGCCAACGCCAAGCAGGAGATCGCGGCCGCCAAGTACCCCAAGATCCGCCTGTTCCAGACGCCGCACCGGCCGTCCGGCCACGCGGAATCGGACATCAACGTCCCGTGGCAGCCGTGCACGCCCAAGAGCGTGGCTGCGGGCAATTATGGCGGATTCTCGGCGACGGGCTACCTCTTCGGCCGCATGCTTCACAAGGAGCTCGGCGTGCCGATCGGGCTGATCGACACGTCGTGGGGCGGCACGCGGATCGAGCCGTGGACGCCGCCCTGCGGGTTTGCGTCGGTGCCGAAGACGCGGGGGATCGCCCGACAGATCAAGCAGGCCGACGCCAAGCACGT
>CAYOGX010000858.1:0-2984 GCA_964403235.1 uncultured Planctomycetales bacterium
GGCGGTATCTACGATCACGTCGGGTTCGGGTTCCACCGCTACGCGACCGACCGGCAGTGGCTCGTGCCGCACTTCGAGAAGATGCTCTACGATCAGGCCCTGCTGGCGGCAGCCTACGTCGAGGCCTATCAGGCAACGGGTAAGGAGGAATACGCCGCCACCGTCCGCGAGATCTTCACGTACGTCTTGAGGGACATGACCAGTCCAGAGAGCGGCTTCTATTCGGCCCAAGACGCCGACAGCGAAGGCGAGGAGGGCAAGTTCTATTTGTGGACCGAGGCGCAGATCCGTCGGGTCCTTGAGAAGGATCAAGCCGACCTGGTGGTCAAGGTCTTCAACGTGACCGCGGGCGGCAACTTCGCCGAGGAGGCCACCGGTCAGCCGACCGGCGCGAACATCCTGCACCTGACCAGGCCGCTCGGCGAATTGGCCAGTGAGCTCGGCATCACCGAGCCGGATCTCCGGACACGGATCGAGGCGGCCCGACTGATCCTGTTCGCCCAGCGGACCAAGCGCGTTCCCCCGCATACGGACGACAAAATCCTGACCGACTGGAACGGCCTGATGATCGCCGCGCTGGCCAAGGCCGCCCGCGCCCTCGGCGAACCCGGTTACGCCCAAGCGGCCAGCCGAGCAGCCGACTTCATCCTGAGCAAGATGCGCACGCCCGACGGCCGGCTGTTACATCGCTATCGTGCAGGCCACGCCGGCCTGACCGCCCATGTCGACGACTACGCCTTCCTCATCTGGGGCCTGATCGAGTTGTACGAGACGACGTTTGACGCCGGCCGACTCCGAACCGCCATCGAGCTGAACAACGATCTGATCAAGCACTTCTGGGACGAGGAACACGGCGGGCTGTTCTTCACTGCCGATGACGCCGAACCGCTGCTCCTTCGCCAGAAGGAGGTCTACGACGGGGCCGTTCCCTCGGGCAACTCGGTGGCCATGCTGAACTTGCTTCAGCTGGCCCGCCTGACGGGCGAGACCGATCACGAGAACCGGGCCGCCGCGATCGGCCGGACCTTCGCCAAGGGCGTCAAGCAACTGCCCGCCGCCCATACCCACCTCATGCTCGCCGTCGACTTCGCCGTGGGACCCACCCATGAGGTCGTCATCGCGGGCAGCCCGGGTGCCGACGACACCCGCGCCCTTTTGAGGGCCCTGCACAAGCGCTTCTTGCCCAGCCAGGTCGTCCTGCTCCGCCCCACCGACCAGGACGCCCCGGACATCGTCGCCCTGGCCCCGTTTACGCGGGACCACTCGATGATCGACGGCAAGGCCGCCGCCTACGTCTGCACCAACCAAACCTGCAAGCTGCCCACGACGCGGACCGACGATATGCTTGAGCTGCTCGAGTAGGGTCCACTGTGCGAACCCGTTCCGAGACACCGAGGGCATGATCTGTGTTGGGTTGGGGTGTCCTGACGGTCACTGGCTTGACGCCGCGCGGCGGATGCGGTCGACCAGACCACCGGGCTTGGCGGGCGCTCCGAAATCCTTGCCCTCGATTGCGGCCGGCAGCGACCAGAGCATCATGTCCTGGTAGTAGTCGTTGCCGAACGTCCGCTCGCCCGTGTCCGTGTCGCCGCGCATGATGTTGGGCATGTCCCACGTGTAGCCCTGTAAGCAGACGATGTTGTGCCAGACCTTTCGGGCGAGTTCCAGGCCGAACCCGCGCTCGCCGTTGTACATGTACGTCATGGCCAGCATCAGCGCCTCTGGCGGAAAGAAGCTGTACGTCCCGTAGCCGGCGATCTTGGCGGGCTTGCCGTCCGGCAGGCAGTAGTTCACCGCGCCGTACTTGCTCAGCGGGATGTTGCAGCGCTTGATCGTGTCGAGCACCGTCCGGACGCGCTGCTCGGGCAGGCCGCTCTCCAGCCCGTGGTGGTCGGTGACCCATTCACCGTCGAGCTGGTATCCGAAGATCAGGTCCGACCTGGACTTCGTCTCGGGCTCGAGGTAGTTCAAGTAGTAGCTGCCGGTCCACAGCTTCTTCTCCATGCTCTCGGCGCCGGCCTCGATCCACTCGGCGCACTGCTTGGCGAACTCGTCGTCGCCGGCCTCGGTGGCGAGGCGTTCAGCGATCCGCAGTTGTGCCAGGTGCAGTCCGCCAACGTGGGCCGTCATCCCCCGCCAGCCCGGCTCGGGCGCCTCGAACCACTCCGTGCCCTTGTTGCCCGTCGGCATGGCGATGATGCGGTCGCCGATCGGATACGCCGGCCGGAGGTTTACCGTGTGGATCATGTTCTGCTTGATCTGCGGGGCGAACTCGCGGACGAACGCCTCGTCGCCGTAACAGAGGTAGTACCGGTCGACCATCGCAGCCAGCGAGATGCCGTTGGTGGCGAACTGATACCCGCGGGTCGGGTTGGCCAGATCGATGGGTGGCGTCTGGCCGGTGCACCCGCCGAAGATCCAAACAGCCGCCCCGTCGGGATACTGGTAGCCCTTGTACCCGCGCAGCGTCGACAGCGCCAGTTGCGGGAAGAAGTAGACCATCGGCTGGTTGCCGTAGAACGAGCACGGGATGCACTCGATCTGCGGGCACCCGCGCGGGCACTCGTTCAGGCCGAACAGACCGTCCTCGGGTCGGACCCAATCCGGCACGGGCGGTTTGGCCTGTGCCCACATCCCGTCTTCGGTGATCAGATGCAGCACGTTGACGAGCGCATCGCGCAGCCAGACGGGCAAGCGCGGCTCGGCGTAGAGGACCTGCTGCCAGGCCAGAACGCCTCGGAGCAGCGATTCGTGGTTCTTGGCCAACACTTCGGCCGCCTGCCGGGCACTGGTGTAATGCTTGGCGTACATGTGGGTGAAGGTGTGTTCGGCGCCGGCCCAGTTGTGACCGCCGGCGTTCCAGGTCGGCGCGTGCCAGGTCAAGACGAATCGGACGACGTCGCACTTGCCCGCGGCGAGCGCGAAATCCACCGCCACCGAAGCGCCGGCCCGGATTCGGGCCTGGATGTCTTTGGGTCGCAACA
>CAYOGX010000859.1:0-2982 GCA_964403235.1 uncultured Planctomycetales bacterium
ACAAGGAGGCCGTCAAGGACCTCGTTACGGGCCTGGAACTCCAGATTCTCACCCCGGCCGGACCGTAGAAGCTTTGAGGTTAGAGGTTCAAAGGTCGTAAGAGACTGATGAATGCGTGATTATGGGTGCCCGAGGCGTCTGGCATGTGTTCTGTGTGTTGCGTCGGTGCTTGTATGTGGATGCGCTTCTGCCCGGATACGAGCTCACTGAGGAGACGATACAGAAGATTCTCGCTATAGGACGCAAGCTGAAGAAACAGTGAAGGCCGGGGCCGTGAAACGATGCGGACGTTACAGGATTACCGTCTCAGCAGAATTTCGATGCGCCCCAGGATGAAGGTATTGGCCCTGTGCCTTGCGGTGATTGTGGTTGCCCCGGGCGGGGAAACCACCGCCGAGGCGCCGGGCGGCTGGCCGGGCTGGCGAGGGGCCAACCGCGACGGAAAGAGCGCGGAGACCGGACTGCTGAAGAGTTGGCCGGCCGGCGGGCCGAAACGGCTGTGGGCGGTCAAGGGCATCGGCACCGGGTTCTCCGGCGTCTCGGCCGGGGGCGGCCTGATCTACACCACCGGGCACAAGCACAACACGCTGTGGATCACGGCGATCGATCCGGCCAAGGGCAAGATCGCCTGGGCCAGGGGCGTGACCGACGCGGCGCACGAGGAGCCCGCCGGCTCGCGCGCCACGCCGACATACGACAACGGCCTGCTCTACCTGGAGGCCGGCACCGGCGTGGTCGGGTGCTACGCCGCGAAGAACGGCCGCAAGAAGTGGACGCGGAAGATGAGCGAGTTCGGCGGCCGCGCGGACACGTGGGCGTATTCTGAATCCGTGCTGATCGTGGGCAAGCTGGCGATCGTCAGTCCCGGCGGCGACAACTTCATGGTCGCCCTGGACAAGGTCACGGGCAAGACGGTGTGGACTTCGGGCCAGTTCGGCTGGGCTCACTACAGTTCGCCGATCCACGTGGTGCACGAGGGGGTCAGCATGATCGTCAATGGCGGGCGCAACGGGCTGATCGGCGTGGATGCCAAGACGGGCAAGATCCTCTGGACGCAGGAGTTCGCCTCGGGAAACGTCGCCAACTGTCCCACCCCCGCCTACTCGGACGGGTACGTCTTCTGGGCGGTGGGCTACGATCAGGGGGCGATCTGCCTGAAGCTCAAGGCCTCCGGCCGCAAGGTCAAGGCGACCGTCGCCTGGGAAAACATGGACATGGTCTGCCATCACGGCGGATACGTGATCCTGGACGGGCACGTCTACGGCAACCACGACGACGGCTGGACGTGTCTGGACCTCAAGACCGGCGCCAGGAAGTGGTATGACCGCGGGGTGGGCAAGGGCTCGCTCTGCGCCGCCGACGGCATGCTGTACCTCTTCAGCGAGGCCGAGGGCAAGGCGGCCCTGGCAGCCGCGTCACCCAAGGGCATGAAGCTCGTCGGCACGGTCAGCGTCAAGGGAAAAGGCCCGAGCTGGGCCCACCCGGTGGTCACCGGCGGGCGCCTCTACCTGCGATACGACGACACCCTCTACTGCTTCGACGTCACGAGGTGATCGTTGCGACCCCGTCTCCATCACAGGAGCGGGCCGACATCCACACTCGGCGCCACACCGGTCAGCACGCCCCTCTCGACCACCGGCAGTCAGCGGGCCGTTCCTCTGTGGTCCGGTCGGAAGCCCTTGGAGAAGTCCATGCTTCGATCAGGCGAGGTCGAAGCGGTCGAGGTTCATGACCTTGTTCCACGCCGCCACGAAATCGTGCACGAACTTCTCCTGCGAGTCCTCGCATGCGTAGACTTCCGCGAGGGCCCGGAGCTGGGAGTTCGCCCCGAAGACCAGGTCGACCCGCGTGCCGGTCCATTTGACCTCGCCGGTGGCGCGATCGCGCCCCTCGTACACGCCATCGGTTTCGGAAACCGGCTTCCATTCGGTGCCCATGTCGAGCAGGTTCACGAAGAAGTCGTTGGTCAACGTTTCGGGCCGCTCGGTGAAGACGCCGTGTCGGGACCCACCGACGTTCGCACCCAGCACGCGCATGCCGCCGACCAGAACGGTCATCTCGGGCGCCGTCAGCGTCAGCAGTTGTGCCCGATCGACCAGCAGGTCCTCCGCCGAGACGGAAAATCGGGTCTTGAGGTAGTTGCGGAACCCGTCCGCGGCCGGTTCCAGTACGGCGAAGGACACCGCGTCGGTCTGCTCCTGCGTGGCATCCGTGCGTCCCGGCGTGAAGGGAACGGTCACGTCGTGACCGGCATTCTTCGCGGCCTGCTCGACGGCCGCGCAGCCGCCCAGAACGATCACGTCGGCAAGCGAGACCTTCTTCCCGCCGCCCTGCGCGTCGTTGAACGCCTTCTGGATTCCCTCGAGCGTCTGGAGCACTTCGGCCAACTGGGCCGGCTGGTTGACGTCCCAGTCCTTCTGCGGCGCGAGACGGATCCGCGCGCCGTTCGCGCCGCCGCGCTTGTCCGAGCCGCGGAACGTCGACGCTAACGCCCATGCCGTCGAAACGAGCTGGGAAACCGACAGGCCCGACTTGAGGATCTCCTTCTTCAGATCCTTGATGTTGTCGGCGTCGATCAGGTCATGCTCGACCGCCGGCACCGGGTCCTGCCAGATCAGGTCCTCTTCCGGGACCTCCGGGCCGAGATAGCGCGAGCGGGGGCCCATGTCGCGATGGGTCAGCTTGAACCACGCGCGGGCGAAGGCGTCGGCAAACTCCTCGGGGTTCTCGAGGTACCGCCGCGAAATCGGCTCGTAGATCGGGTCGAAACGCAGCGACAGGTCCGCCGTGGTCATCATCGGGCGGTGTGTCTTCGACGGGTCGTGCGCGTCGACGATCATGTCCTCTTCGGCCACGTCCTTGGCCAGCCATTGGTGCGCACCGGCAGGGCTCTTGACCAGTTCCCATTCGTACTTGAACAGCACCTCCAGGTAGCCCATGTCCCACTTTGTCGGCCTCGGCTTCCAGGCGCCCTCGATGCCG
>CAYOGX010000860.1:0-2981 GCA_964403235.1 uncultured Planctomycetales bacterium
TTGTCCTTGTCTCGGGCGATGATGTTGTAGGCGGCCAGCGGCTCGGGATCGATCACGCGGTCATTGTACGGCCCGGTGGAGAGATCGGGGATGGGGACGCAGACCGGATCGTGTCCGTCCTTTTCGACGAGGACGAAGTGATCGCCGTCGGCTACCTCCGTCACCCGGACGTCGCCAATGGCCCAGCCGAAAGAGTTGGTCCGGCCCGCCAGCGATTGTTCACTGAGCAGCACTCTCGGCTCGGCGCACTTGCCCTGGTACAGGCTGACCACATCGAGTGAGGGGCTGCCGGTCCAGCGCATCGTCGCATTGACCTGCGGCGCGGACGCCGTCCCGGCCTGCGCCAGTTCCAGCGTGGCCGTGAGCCAGGAGGTGAAGACCGGTGGCGTAGTCGAAACCGGCCAGGAAGTATCCACACCCTGGATGGCGACGCTGGTGCGCAGCTCGGACTTGAAAGGCAAAGGCAAATTGCTGCCGCTCATCTCGATTTCGAGCATGGGGATGAGGCGCAGGTCGCCGTTCTGCGCGCGCACATCCGCCGCCTGCTGTTCGGGCGTCATCGCGTCGGCAAACGTCGTGTCGTTGCCGCTCCTGCGCTGAATTTGACCCTGCTCATCGCCGCTCGGCCAGTCCAAGACGTTCATCACATAGGTCAGGTGCTTGGGGTTGACCGGGCGCAGTTGATAATCCACCAGGACGGGATAGTAAACGTCAGTCGAACCCGCCTTGAGCGAGAAATTGCTTGCCTGCCATTCGAAGGGGTTGTCGCTGCTAAACGGCGCGGCCTGCCCGATCACGCTCAAGGGGGAGAGGTCACTCTGATCGGGGACGCCGTCATTGTCGCTGTCGAGGTCGAACAGGTTGGGCGTGCCGTCGCTGTCGGTGTCGCGGCAGGCCGTGTCCACCGAAGGCGTCACGCTGTCCACCGTCCGGCGCTCGGGGCACTCGATGTTGTCGGCCACCCCGTCCTTGTCCGTGTCCGCGGAGAGGGGGTTGCTGTACCAGCGTTTGTTCTGATAGGTGTAACCTGCTACTTCCAAATAGTCGCTGAGATCGTCGCCGTCGCTATCCACCGCGAGCGGGCTGGTGCCCAGGCGCAGGACTTCCCAACCGTCCCACAAGCCGTCGCCGTCGCTGTCTTGATCGTCCGGGTCGGTGCCCATCAGCCGTTCCTGACAGTCGGTCAGCAAGTCCTGGTCCGAGTCGGCGGATTTCTCTTCGTCAGTACATTCGTTGTAAGGATCGTCCACGTCGCCGGTTGGGGCGAGCGTGACGGACGGCAGGTTGAACATCGGCTGCGAGGCGGCAGGCGCGCTTTGCATCGGGTCCTGGTTGGGATTCCACTCTGGATCGGCCATCTCGGCTTGCGCCTCCGCAACCTGCATTTGTTCCGCCTGCTGTTGGTCAAGCGCGGCTTGTTTCGCCGCCTGCGCGTCCATAAACGCCGCTGCCTGCACATTGGTGAGCAACGGCGTGATGAGCATCGAGAGCACCATTGTCACGGCCACGGCCCGATATACCAACTGTGAGCGAGGATAGGTAACGAGCACGAGCAGCATACTGGACAACGTCAACATGAGGCCAACTTGCACCCCAAAAAGTTGCCAGTCCCGCGGCGTGCGGGGCAGGCCCAGGAACGCCGCGAGCGCCTTGACCGGGTGGCTATCCTGAGCCAGCGCGAAATTGGAGAAATCAGTCACGAGGTCAGCCTCAACCTGTTCGCCGTTGATCTGGCGTGGGTAGAGGATGTGGAGCGACAGACGCAGCGGCAGGCCGTCTGCGCCAATCCACACGTCGCCCTGGCCCGTCGCATTGTGGTACACGTTGGAAACATCAAGCGTGATCCCGATGGGCAATTCGCCCTTGCGCAGCAGTTCCTTCTCCAACTGGTCGCGGACATGCCGAGCCAGATTAGGGCCATCAAGTGTGAATGAATAGCGCGTGGCGACAACAGCGTAGGGCAAATCCGGCAGGCTGACCGACGATCCCACCTCAACCACGTCCTTGACGCCGGCCAGGTAGGCCATCAGGTCGCTGCCAGGCGCAAAGGCCCCGGCGAAGTCGGGCATTTCTTGCCACTCGCCCCCGCTCGCGCGGCCGTATGTCTTCTCGCCGTCCATGCGGATTTCGATGCCGTCCTGACCGTTCAGCGCGCTGCCGCCGCCATCCCACAACGTCATCAGGAACTCCCGCGCGCGGGCGTCGGTTTGTCCCTCGATATACACGCTCTCAGTGCGACTGCTCCGGCCCACATTGGCCAGTGTGGGCGCAGGATAGGTGGTTTGGACAATCTCTGTCCGGAAGCGATAGGCCGCAGCCTGCCCGGCGCGCTGCCATGCATTCTGCACCGCTTGCATGGGATCAGAGTCATCGCCAGCCTTGACAGCCGACAGGCCAGCCGCAGCGAAGACCAATAACATACCTACAACCATCAAAACACGATCTAAGGCTGTTCCAGCCGAGGCTGGAACAGCTCTGCGATAATGAGAGCGTTTCATAGACTTTCCTCCTCTATACACAGGGATTGAACAAGATTTGCCTCCAGAAACTCCACCAGCGCCGCCAGGTTGGCGAAAGCCTGGCGCTCGCTGGTCTGGCAATCTTCCAGGACGGCAGCTAATGCCGGTTGATCATCGCGTTCAACCTGCCAAATTCGTAAAATATAGGACTTATGCGGATAACCGTGCGGATAATCGGATTCCAAGTACATACTCCTTATTATAAAAACCAAACGTGCGTCAAACGTGCTTTTGGGCGTGTTTTTGGCCTGAATTTAGACTTTTTGGAGGAAAATAGCCCAAGATCTCTGCGTTCAAGCGGGTGCTCCCAGCGGATTGCTAAATCCGCCGCCTCCCCCACCATAAAGACACGGGGATTTATGAGCTCTTGCTTCCATCTCCGGTGAGCATATATGAGGGTGGATTGCACTTAGGGACTGTAAAAGAATAAATTCCCGCGCAAACGCCCCCGAGACGGGGGCT
>CAYOGX010000861.1:0-2978 GCA_964403235.1 uncultured Planctomycetales bacterium
CGGCGCGCGATGTGTTCCATCTGCTTCAGCACGGACTTGTTGTTGAACCCGAGCGAGACGGTGTTGTCTTCCGCCACGTGCGCAACGACGTTGAGTCTATGCGCGACGAAGATCCTGATCAGGTCGGTCAGGTAGACCTCGCCCTGAACGTTGTCCGTATCGATGTCGTACAGGTACTTGCGGAGCGGCCCGGCGCGGTAGACGAAGACGCCCGCGTTGAACTCGGGTGTCTCGAGCAGCTCCCGGCGGCCGAAGGCGTATTCCCGATCCTTGTACCGCAACTTCCACCGGTAGCGCGGGCCCATCTTGAGGATGTCCTTGAACTCGACGATGCCGAGGATCTTACCGCGATCAGGAGAATCTTCGGGCGCGCGGACGACGCGTCCGAAGTGGTTCGTGTTCGGATCCCCTTCGTATCGTCCGGTCAGGACAGCCATGTCGGCGCCGTGGTGCTCGAACGTCCGGCGCAGCTTGCGAACGGTGCGGGCATCGAGCAGCCCGACGTCGCCTGGGCTGACCAGGATGCTGCCGTCGAAGCGCTTCTTCCCGAGGCATCCCATCGCGATCTGGACGGCGTGGCCCGTGCCCTTCTGTTCGGCCTGGTAGGCATAGATGGTGTGCGGTCGCGGACCGACGGCGGTGGCGACGTCGGCGGCCTTGACGCCCGTCACGATGATCAGGTTGTCCGTGCCCAGCCCGTCGCAGACCGCCTCGCTGACCCGCTGTACCGTCGGCACGCCCCAGATCTCGTGGAGCATCTTGGACGTCTCGCTCTTGATTCGTTTGCCGTGCCCGGCTGCCAGCACGATCCCGATGGCCGGGGCGCTTACATCCAACTTGCCGGACTGACCGGCCAGTATCTTGGGGATGTCCTTCGACGCGTTGTTCGCCATCCGGGGCAGTCTCCACAAGAAGGTGATCGCCGAGAATCGGCTTGCCGAATCCGGCGCCTCATACTTACCAGCGCGGCGGCTGGATGACAACGGAATTACCGACCGTTCCTCCGGCCTCCGGACAGCGGCATTGTCGGGCCCGCCGGACACGCGCATAATCGAGGCCGGCGACCGGTCGGCGCCGGGCCGATTGCGCTGCTGACAGGGCGGGCTGGGAGGACCTCACGATGCGTCACTGCGGTGGGTTGCTGTGCGGGATCGTCGGACTGCTGGTCGTCGGCGAGGCGAGTGCGGGCGACCTCTCCGTTTGGCGAGCCGAACGGATCGGCGCCCCGTCGGTGCGTCAGACAGACCCGGCCGACGGGCAGGCCGTTCGGTTGGGTGCGGTCAAGATCGACGGACGGTTCGACGACTGGCCCAATCAGGGCAGACCCGTCGTGTTGGACAAGCCCGAGCAGGTCGACGGCGACAGCGGCCGGTATCCCAAGACCTGGTCAGGGCCTCGCGACGTCAGTGCCACCGTCCGCTTCGGGTGGGACTCGCGATACCTGTACCTCGCTGCGGAGGTGGCGGACGACGTCGTCCGGCAGCGCGCGACGCTGCGCAAACTGTGGGATGGCGATTCGGTCGTCCTCGGCCTCGATCCCCTGGGCAACGCCTCGCCGACTAGGCCCAATACCGAGGACGACAAGGAAATCTACCTGGCGTTGCACGAGAAGCTGGGGCCGATCGCCGTGAACGACCGCACCCGCAAGGCGGTGCCCGGTGCGAAGGTGGCCGGGCAGAAACGTCCTGACGGATACGTCATCGAGGCGGTCTTGCCGCTGTCCGAGCTTGGCCTGGCAGCCGCAGACGGACTCGCCTGCGGGTTCGCCATCTTGATCAACGACGATGACGGCAACGGTCAGGAGGTCTGGATCCAGACCGCCAACGCACTCTACGCCGGCGGCACGGCCACCAACATGGGTCGTCTCCTGTTCGCGTCACGGGACAAGCCCGACACGCTCAATGCATGGTTCGGGCCGATGCCGACGAACATCGCCGGGCGCGATCGGCTGGCGGCCCGCTTGTTCGTCGAGTCGCCCCGCAAGGCCGTCGACGCGGACTACCGTATCGCCGTCGTCGACGGCGCCGGTCGAGAGCTGACCCAATTGAAGGCCACAAGCTCGCTCGTGCCGGGGACGAACCACTTGACCGTCCGCTGGCGGACACAGGCTAACCCCGCCCAGGGATGCCGAATCCGCGCCACCATCGCAGCCGGCGGCCAGACCACCACCGTCACGAGCACCGCCTTCAACGTCGCCGTGGCGGATCCGTTCACGCTGCTGAAGACGTATCGACGGACATTCGGCCGAGAAGCGCTTCAGGCCCGACTGTCCGCCAAGGACCCGGGTCCGGGCAAGACCTTTCGGTTCGCCGTCCTTGGGGACAATCGCGACGGCGACCAGGTCTACGGCATGATGGTCCGCAAGATCGACCAGGCCGGCGTCGACTTCGCCCTCATCGTCGGCGACCTCGTCCGCCACGGCACGCCTGACGAATGGCATCAATGGGCCCGCGTGACCGGCTCGCCCAAGACGCCCATCGTTCCGGTCTTGGGCAACCACGACCTGGGCCATAACCGTGACGAATGGCGGGCGGCGTTCGGTCCGTTCGATCAAACCGCCTACACCGACTGGTGGTTTGACTACGGCGGCTGCCGGTTCGTCATCGCCGACAACGGCAGCGGCGAGAACTTCACCGACGACCAGATCCGCTGGCTCGACGGCGTCCTCGGCCAGGCCAAGGGTCGCACGTTCGTCTTCATACACATGCCGCCCGCCACAATCGACAAGTGGGCGTACCACGCGTTCCAGACCAACGCCGGCAAATTCTGCGCCCTGATGGGCAAGCACAAGGTCGACCACGTCTTCTGCGGGCACATTCATTCCTACAGCACGGCGACGCACGGCGGCGTCAACTACACCGTCACCGGCGGCGGGGGCGTGGGCATGACCAAGCACTTCGGCGATAAGGGCGACGACCATCACTTCGTCGAGGTGACCGTCCAGCCGCAGGGCGTGGTTCAACGCGTGATCGCGCTGG
>CAYOGX010000862.1:0-2968 GCA_964403235.1 uncultured Planctomycetales bacterium
GCTGCCGGTCCCGATGCCGCCGAGCGGCAGGGCCACCTTCTTCAGCGATGCGCCCGTGTACCGGATCGGCCCGCCGCGGTCGAACAACGCATCCCACCAGGCCTTGGGTGGCGGCACCTTGGCCTCGGGCGGGAAATGGCCCACCTCGGCCTTTCCCGACGGCGAGACCGCCAGCGCCGTCGCCCCCGCGCCCAGTTTGAGCAGATCGCGGCGCGAAACGTCTGCGCATTTGCACTTACGGGACCGTCGTGTATCCATGGCTGCCTCCTGTCGACGACGGGTCAGGCGGGCAATGCCACGCGGTCTCCCGTCTTCTCTTGCCACTGGCGGATCCGCTGTTTCAGCCGGCCAATGATGTCCTTGTGCTTGCCTGAGTCGAAGAGATTCGTGGTCTCGCCGGGATCCTTCCGGAGATTGAACAACTGGCACTTGTCCAGATCGCTAAGGCACAGCTTCCATAAGTCCGGTGAGACGACCGTGCGGGTGCGCTCCTTGGCCACCCTGGCGATCTGTGCCTCCGGGGCGAGGTGCGCGGCGTGTTGCCCTTTGCGAACGGCGCCCTGGCCGGTGTTCCACTCGACGAACACGTGGTCTTCAGCCGCCCGACCGCCCTGGATCAGCGGTGCCAGGTTCTGCCCCGGCAGGCCCTGTTTGCGTCGGCATCCCATCAGCGCCAGTAGCGTGGGCACCATGTCGATATGGCTGACGGGGTTCGGGATGACGCGCCCCCGGTTTTTCGCCTGTGGGATGCGCATCAGCCACGGGACCCGCGCGGCCTCCTCGTACATCACGCACTTCTCCACCATGTGGTGGCTGCCCATCATGTCGCCATGATCACTGGTGTAGACCACGAGGGTGTTGTCTGCCAGGCCCAGGTCGTCGAGCGTCCTCAGGATCGCGCCGACGCTGCGATCGACCTGCGTGACGAGCCCGTAGTATCGGGCGATCAGCCTTCTGATGCTCTTGGCGTCTCTGCCGTACTTGGCGCGGCAATACTCCCGGTTGACGCGGTAGCGCAGGGGCTCGTTCGCTTCCAGCGGATCGGCGAAGTTGGCGGGCAGGTCGATCTGCTCCGGATCGTGCTCTTTGTCCAGCGGACCAAAGAAGGGCATGTGCGGCTCGAGGAAGTTCACGTACAGGATGAAGGGCTCGTTGCGCCTGCGGCGGAGGAAATCGCAGGCGCGTTCCTCGAGGAACGTCGGCTTGCAGTGCTCGATGGGACGCCTGGCCGCGAAGGCACGGCTGAACCTGTTGCGCTCGTCCGGATTGTAGCCGCGTTCGACGAGGAAATGGTGGTAGCTGCTCCTGGCGCTTCGGTCCCGTCCTTGCCGGTAGTACTTGGCATACCCGTCCTCGATGCTGACCCATTCCTCGAACCTGTGCTGAGTAAAGATCTCGTCGCCCAGGTGCCACTTGCCCATATAGGCAGTGCGGTAGTCCGGATCGTCGAGCAGCTCGGGCAGGCAGGGGGTGTCCGGCTGGAGGGGGATGTTGTTGCCCGTACAGCCGTTCGTGTGCGGCCAGAGCCCCGTCATGACCGACGACCGAGAAGGTGTGCAGACCGGCTGAGTGACGTAGGCCCGTTCGAAGACGACGCTCTGTTTGGCCAGTTGGTTCAGGTTGGGGGCGTGTATCTTCGTGTTGCCGTAGGCGGCCATGGTGTCGGCCCGCTGCTCGTCGGTCCAGAGGAAGAGGAGGTTGGGTTTTTGCCGTTTCGGGTCGGCCGAAAACGCCTTGGCGCTCACCGCGCTCATGGTCAGCGAGCCTCCCGCCGAGGCCCTCAAGAAGCGTCGTCGTGTCAGCCGTTTTGACATGCGTGAGTCCCCTGACTCATTCGAACGAACGAAGGGCGCGCCGCCCGTCGGCTGCACCGGCGCCTCCGTTCGCTCGGGCGTCTCGTCGTAGGGCGAATCGGTCAGGCGCCCTCATCCCGCCGCCTGCTCGGCCAACTCGCGGAGCTGATTCATGGCCGCAGCCGGATCGGGCTGAGAGAAGATCGCCGAACCCGCTACCAGCGTGTCCGCGCCGGCCTCGACCACGCGGGTGATCGTCTGGCCGTTGATGCCGCCGTCGACCTCGAGCCGCTGATCGGGACGCAGGCGTTTGCGGATCGCTGCCAATTTGTCCAAGGAATCCTCGATGAACGCCTGCCCGCCGAACCCGGGGTTCACACTCATGACCAGGACCATGTCGACCAGCTCGACCACGGGCCCAATCGCCTCGACCGGCGTGGGTGGATTCAACGTCACGCCGACCAGGACGTCCAGCGCTCGCAGCTCGTCGACGGTCTTGACCGGATCGTCGACCACCTCGATGTGGAACGTGATCAGGTCGCTGCCGGCCCGGGCGAACGCGGGCGCGTGGTCCAGGGGATTCGTGATCATCAGGTGCGTGTCGAACAGCAGTTCACTATGCGCCCGGAGGGATTCGATCACCGGTGGCCCAATCGTCAGGTTCGGCACGAAGTGCCCGTCCATCACGTCGAGGTGCAGCAGGTCGGCCCCGCCGGTCTCGACCTGCGCGACGTGTTCGCCGAGCCGGGCGAAGTCCGCCGACAGCAGCGACGGGGCCATCCGGATCCGCGGCTCGGTCAGGTCGGTCTTCATGCCTCGTCCAAGACCTCGATGGGCTTGAACGACTTGCCCTCGAGGAACTCCAGGCTCGCGCCGCCGCCGGTGGAGATGTGTGTCATGCGGTCTTCGAGCCCCGCGACGTCGACGGCCGCGGCGCTGTCGCCCCCGCCGATGATGCTCGTCGCGCCCGCGTCGGTGGCATCCGCGACGGCGTGGGCGATGTCGATCGTGCCGACGTCGAAGGGCTTGACCTCGAACTTGCCCATCGGCCCGTTCCACACGATCGTCTTGGCCGGGCCGATCACCTCGCGGAAGGCGGTGATCGTCTTTGGCCCGACGTCCAGGCCCTGCAGATCATCCGGGATCTGACCCGACGGCACGGTCGTCGTGTCGAC
>CAYOGX010000863.1:0-2960 GCA_964403235.1 uncultured Planctomycetales bacterium
ATTGTCTATGCCCAGACCCCAGATTCAGATTGCTCAACGCACTACATCGGATATAATCACTGTGAAAGCCCCGCGATGGTCGCAGGCGCAACGCCATTTGGGAAATCCCAGATGATACGTCCCCCCCTGATAGTCCTGATGGCCCTCGCGCAATCGGGTCCGACGTCCGCTAACGACGGCCTACGGTATCCCTACACAGACGCCCAACTCTTCGACCGTGGCGAGATGCGGACCTACACCGGCGAGCACCTTGAAGCCGTGAGCTTCCCGGTCGGCGGCGTCGGCGCCGGTGCGGTGCACATCGACGGCCGCGGCGTGCGCCACGCCTGGACGATCTTCCCACGCTACTGGCTGGCGAACGACGTGCCCGGGAAGCCTGCGCCCCGGGCGACGCATTTGGTGCGTGGCAACAAGCGCGTTGCGATGACGCAGCCGAAGAATCTGCCGTACTACATGTCGTACGTGCCGGACAGCTTCTTCGCCGTGCGCGTCGCGGCCGACGGCGGCGAACCGCTGGTTCGCGTACTGCAGACAGTCGGGGAAGCACCGTTCAAGCCCGTGTCGTCGTTGCGCATGCGCGGGGCGTACCCGTTGGCGTGGTATGAGTTTCGCGACGACGCCTTGGCAGCCAAGGTGTCGATGCGTACCTGGAACCCGCTGATCCCATTAGACGTGCGCGATTCCGCCATGCCGTGCGCGATCTACGACCTGACCGCTGAGAATCCGACCGACCGGCCGGTCACGGTGAGCTTCCTCGCCACGCAACAGAACGCCGCGGGGCTAACCGGGACGAAACGCACAATCGACGGCGTGCGCAGCGGCGGTCGAGGGCGGAACATCAACCGTATCGAGCGGCGCGGCGGCGTGACAACGTTGCGGATGACGACCGACATCCCCAAGGACGCCTTGGGGTACGGGCAGATGGCCCTGGCCACCAACGCCCCCGCCGCGGACGCGATCGCCGAGTGGTATGATCCTAAGCAACTGTTTGTGCAGTTTGCAGGAAAAGGCGGGCTCGGCAGCGCCCAATTGGCCGGCCCCACCAAACGTGGCACGGTCAACGGCGCACTGGCCAGGACCTTCACGCTGCCCCCCGGCGAGCAGAAGACGGTTACGTTTGTCCTGAGTTGGCACTTCCCCAACGCTATCCACGGCGGCGGCAAGCTGACCGGCGACACCTGGACCGGGCGCGGCAATCGGTACGCCAACTGGTGGCCCGACGCCGTGGCCGTGGCTCGGGATGTTCTGGCACGCTACGACCGGCTGCAGGGCCGCACGCTGGCGTATCAACAGTCGCTCTACGAGACGAACCTGCCGTACTGGTTCCTGGACCGCATCAGTTCGCAGGTAGCGCCGATCCGCACCCGGACTGTCTGGTGGGCCGAAGACGGGTACTTTGGCGCATGGGAAGGGATGGGCGCGGGCACGGGAAGCTGCGGCGGCAACTGCAATCACGTGTGGCACTACGCTCAGGCCTATGCCCGGCTGTTCCCGTCCCTGGCCAGGACCATGCGCGAGCAGGACTACGCCTTCCCCCGGCCCGACGGCGGATTGCCGTATCGTCAGCCCTCAGAATCGTGCCCGGTCGAGCGGCGCAAGTACCCCGCTGCCGACGGCCAACTCGGCGTGGTCCTGGCGACGTATCGTGAGTACCTCACGAGCACCGACGCCGCATGGCTCAAGCGAACCTGGCCGTCGGCACGCGGCGCAATGCAATTCGTCATCGCCACCTGGGATGCCGATCGGGACGGTTCGCTGGACGGCGTCCTGCACACGACGCTCGACTGCAAAGTGGGTGGTTCGACCTCCTGGTTAGGCTCGATGTACCTGGCCGCGCTGCGGGCGTGCGAGCGGATGGCGCGCGTCGCGGGCGACGACGCGGGGGCCAGCAGGTACCGCAAGATCGCGGCGGCCGGCTGCAGGAAACAAGCCGCCCGGCTGTTCAACGGCACCTACTTCATTCAGCGCATCGCCGGGAAGCCCGAGGACCTGGACGACTACTACACCCTACACGGCTTCCGCCCTGCCAAGCGGAGGCATCCCGCGTTCCTCGGAGGGCAGAACTACTTCGACGGATGCGCGATCGACCAGCTGCTCGGCCAGTGGTGGGCGTGGCAACTCGATCTGGGCTGGCTCTACCCGAAAGACCACGTGCGTTCGGCCCTGCGGTCACTCTACACGCACAACTACTTCCCCACGTTCGCCGATTTCGAGCGGCCCCGGGTTCCGTGGGTCGATCCTCGCGACGGGGGCATGGTCGTGCTGACGTTTCCCCGAGGGCGCGACGAGCGGCTTCGCGGCAAGAAAGTGCTGGGTTACGACGCCTGTACGCTCACCGGATTCGAGTACGCGGCCGCCGCCGCCATGGTCCGGGCCGGTTTGCTCCGCGAGGGCTTCACTGTGGTGCGAACGGTCAGCGACCGCTACGACGGCCGGTTGCGCACCGGCCTGCACAGGACGGCCTGGGGCTACAGCGGCAATCCGTTCGGCGACGACGAGTCCGGCAAATGGTACGCCCGTGCGCAAAGCGCCTGGTCGTTGCTGCTGGCGGCCCAAGGCTTCATATACGACGGCCCCGCCGGTGTGATCGGCTTCGATCCTGTCTGGCGGCCCGAGGACCACCGTTCGTTCTTCACCGCGGCCCGAGGCGTGGGAGTGTTCACCCAGAAACGTCGGCGCAACGGGCAAATATGTACGATGGAGCTCCGCGACGGCACGCTGACCGTCCGCCGCATGGTGCTGTACGCACCCGACTCGGCCGACGTGACAACTGCTTCGATGACCCACGCCGGCCGCCGCGTTCCCGCGACCGTCGTAACCAGGAAACGGGGCATCGAGCTTATCCTGCGTGAAGCAATCACACTGGGCACAAGCGAATCCGTCCAGGTCGAACTGAAGTGGACCCGATGGTAACACTTCACCCATCTGCAACGATTGCTTCGGGCAGCGCCGGTAGTGTG
>CAYOGX010000864.1:0-2957 GCA_964403235.1 uncultured Planctomycetales bacterium
AAACGTACTAGAAGCGGTTCCGCCCGCCACGCCCGTGTGCACTGGCAGCGAACCGCCAGTGGCACATATCACAAGGTACCACGGAGACACAGCGCTGATCGTATGACCGCCCCTGGCGGTCGCGACCCGGATTGGGGGGGTCGTCTGGGTCGACGAGGTGCGCTCGCCCCGAGACCGAAATCCATGTCCCGATCATTCCAAGATCCGTCTGGACGGACGGGTCCCGGTGCGGTATGGGTGTTTGGGCGGTCCGGGTGGAAATCCGGCTGATACGAGGAGTCTGTTATGAGTTCGCAAGACGACTGGTCACGACGGCGGTTCATTCAGACGGGGGCTGCGGCGGGCGCGGTTGGGATGGCTGGTTGCGGCCCGGGAGGTCGGCTGGCGATGGCACCCGAGAAGGCGCCGCACGTCGAGAAGACCAAGCCATCGGACAAGCCGGGCACGAAGCGGAAGCTCGAGGGGCCGCGGATCCGGTGCGGCTTCATCGGCGTGGGCGGACGCGGGACGCATCTGCTCGGCAAGGTGGCAAAGCTCAGGCAGGTCGACGTGGTGGCCGTGTGTGACCTGGACAAGGGCTGTTGTGAACGGGCGGCCGGCGTCGTGGAAAAGGCCCACGGCAAACGGAAGGGGTTCAAGAAACCGGATCTGTTCAACGCCGGCAAGGACGACTACAAGAACCTGCTCAAGCGCGACGACATCGACTGCGTCGTCAGCGCGACGCCGTGCTTCGAGCACGCGCGGATCTATCTGGACTGCCTGGCGACCGGCAAGCACACGTACGGCGAGAAGCCGATGTGCATCTCGCTCAAGGAGTGCAACGACCTGGTGGCGTCCGAGGCGAAGAGTCCGGCCATTTTGCAGATCGGGTTCCAGCGTAGGTGCAACCCGCGCTACATCGACGCCGTCAAGCTCGTTCGGGCGGGTGAGCTCGGCGAGCCCGTCGACGCGCGGTCGGCCTGGTCGAACGCGTGGGGTCCGCTGCTCGGGTGGTTCGGTCGGCGCAAGGAGAGCGGCGGTTGGATGCTGGAGCAGGCCTGTCACAGTTGGGACGTGTTTAACTGGGCGACCGGTGGGATCGCCCAGTGGGCCTATGGCTGGGGTCGCAAGGACCTGTACCGCGACCGGCAGGCGGATCGCGACGTGCACGACTATTACGTCGCGACGATCGGCTGGCACGGCGGGATGGTGCTCCAGTTCCTGCACAGTTGGATCGCAGCGCCGGAGGCGGGGTGCTCGGGCGTCTACGAGAAAATCTGTGGGCTCAAGGCGGGCGTGGACTTCGGCAGCGCGACGTTCAGTTACCGCGAGAAGAAGGACGGCAAGAACGTCACGAAGAAAGTCGGCAAGAGCGTGGACGACACGCTCGAGGCGCTCAAGACGTTCTTCGACTGCGCCAAGGCCGGCCAGCAGCCGCCTAGCGGCGTCCACAACGGGCGGGACGCCAGCCTGGTCGGGCTGCTGGTCCAGAAAGCCGTCGACGAGAGACGCGTCGTCACCATGGCTGAGGTCGTTAAGGGCTAGTCCAGGCCGAACGTGTAACGGGCCGTGGTCGTGTCGATCGGGCCGGGCCATCGGTACCAATACAAAACCCCGACCGGCTTCCTGCCGGCCGGGGTTTCTCGTGCGCGCGATATAGCACGCACGAATCTATAACGCGCGATTATGACCGCGCGTTCACACCGATACTGCGGGCGGCAATTCGACGTTATCCGTCTTGAACTTCGCTCAGCGACATCTCGCTTCTCACCGTTTTGATGCTCGGCGTCCTGGTCTTGTTGCCGTCGGGTTGGAAATGCGTGCATGGGGAAAGACGAGTTTTCAGCTACGGTTTCATCGGGGAACCCATCATCCGGTGGCGCGCCGCGCGCGGGTGGACAGATCCAGGTAGATCGACAGGAGCACATACATCGCGGGGTAGATGAAGGAGATCCAGACCAGCCACAGGGGCACGTTCGGGTACATCGGCAGCATACCCAGACAGACGACCATCCAGACGAGGGCGCCGACGACAAAGAGCGCCCGCCATCGCGGAGCCTTGGTCGGATAGACGAAGCGGAGGGGCAGGACGCTCAGCAGGCTCAGCACGAGCACGGTCGCCAGGAAGAGGTAGGGGCCGACCTGTCGGAAGCCCAGCGCGGTGTAGAAGGCGAAGACGTTCCAATAGGACGGGAAACCCACGAAGAAGCCCTCGTCGTCCTCCTTGGCCCCGGTGTTGCTAAAGGCCATCAGGCTGGTGACCAGGGGGAACGCCGTCCACAGCCACGCCGGTGACGGGAGCCAGCCGGCGTGCCAGATCAGGATGACCGGCAGGAAGGTGTAGTTCAGGTAGTCGACCAGGTCGTCGAGGCGTCTGCCGTCGATCCGCGGGGCGGTGCGTCCGACCTGGGCCCAGCGGGCCAGCGCGCCGTCCGTCGAATCGACGAAGACGGCGATGGCCATCCACAGGAACGCCAACGCGTATCGGTCTTGGAAGATGGCGACGGCCGTCAGGAACGCCCATACGGCGCCGGTGGCGGTGTAGACGTGAACGGCGTAGCCGGGCACGCGCCGCCATGCAGGCACGGCGGTTGCCGCGTCGGAGTCGAGGGGGTCAGGCATCGGGGGCCTCGTGCATCGCAGCAACGTCGCTGCCCGGGGGCGACAGGGGACACGGGCGACTCGCCCGGGCCGTCAGTCTCGAGACAAGCCAGATCGTAGCCAGGCCGGCGAGCATCGCAACCGTTCGGAACGGGAACAGGCTGCCCAGGTTCGGGTCCTGCATGGGGTAAGGGATGAGCGCGGGGATGCCGAGCACCGGCTCGCCGCCCCCCAGGCGGAGGACCAACCCAACGCCCGCGCCGCACAGCGCGCCGATGCGGTAGGCGCTTCGACAGAACAGGGCCATCACGAGCTGGGGAAACAGCACGACGTAAACCAGATCGGCGCAGAGATACCACAAGCTGTAGACGGACTGC
>CAYOGX010000865.1:0-2952 GCA_964403235.1 uncultured Planctomycetales bacterium
CCGAAGCGGGTCTTCTCGGTGTCGGAGACCTGGCCGTTGACGGTGGCCGTGAGCTTCAGATCGTAGAGGTTCTGGGGACCGACCGGATGAGGCCACCAGAGCCTGGGGGCCTCGAAGACTAGCTGGGCGCTGTCTTTGGGCCCTATGGCGACGTCTTTCGTTTCTCTTGGCGCGAGCTTGACGGGCTTGGAAAATGTGCGGTCTTCGATCACGCCGGCGAGTCGGGCCTCGACGGGCTTGGCCGTCTTGTTGATGAGCCTCGCCGAAACGGTCAGACGAGCCTTCTTGAGCGAAGGCAGGTCGAGATCGGCAGCCACGTAGGGATGCCGGATGGCGACCGGACCGGTGGCCCGAAGATAGACATCCCGCCAGATGCCCATGTTCATATCGGGCGGTTGGGGGTTGTGATCGTCCCACCCGGTGGTGGCTTCGAGTTGCTTGGTGCGATACGGGCGGTCCGGGATGTGTCCCGGCGCGGTGATTTCGACCGCCAGGCAATTCTTCCCCCCGAACCGGACGGCCTCATTGACGTCGAACTCGAATCGCCGAAACATGCCGACGACCGTATCGCTGTCGGCGATCCGCTTTCCGTTGAGCCACACGTTCGCCTTGTAGTTGACACCGTCCAGGTGAAGCGTGATGTTCCTCCCCTTGACGTCGTCGGGGACGACGAACTCGGTGCGATACCACCAGGCGGGCCAGAACGGGCTATCCTTGGGCATCGCGAGCCACCTGCCGTCGCGGTACCCGGGAATCGATTTCAGGTTGTCGCCGTAGTAGGGATCAGGATAGACGCCGTTGGCAACCAGGGCGGCTAGGACCGTGCTCGGTACGGAAGTCGAATGCCAATCTCTTGCGGCGAAGCCGACCATCGAGATGGCCGGGCCGTTCGCGGTGATCTTGGCGGCCGACTGGAGCTGCCAGTTGTCTCGCAGAGGCAGCTTCCGCTCGGCATTCGCCGTAGAGGGGACAAATCCAACGAGACAGATCAGCGCAAGGAAACGACTCAACCAGGCTTGGCTCATGATCAGGCCCTCATCTGCGCGGGGTCCATGCCTTGTCGAAATCACCTGTGAGCGGACAGGATACCATCCTGAAGGCAAGCCAGCCAGGCGAACCGATTTTGTCCATGGGTGGCACCACGCACCATCCGCCTCCGTGTGCGGCTATCAAGGATGTCCGGCTAGCATTTCAGGTGGTACCATGCTGAGAGCACGTGAGGGTACTTTCCCAACGCCGGACGGGCCTCGGAGACCAGGCAGATGAAGGCCAACGCTAGGAAACTGGCGGCCGACTCCGCGATCGTGTTTGGCCTGATGGCCCTCGTCGTTTCGGGAGCAACGTGCGGCAAGGCGACGCGGCCCGTTGAGCCTTACAGGCCTGCTGTTCCTATCCCAGCGCAACAGACTGCCGCGATCGTGGCGGGACTCGACCAACGGGTGCCAACGTGGATGGCCTCTTTCCACGTCCCCGGGGTATCGATCGTTGGCATTGAGGAGCGACGGATTGCCTGGGAGCGGCATTACGGGGTCCGTCGTGCGGGCCATCCCGCCAAGGTGGACCGGGACACGGTCTTCGAGGCATGTTCGTTGAGCAAGCCCGTCTTCGCATATGTCGTGCTGAAGCTGGTTGAGCGGGGGAGGCTCGATCTGGACGAACCGCTGGTCAACTACCTCCAGAAACCGTACCTGCCGGACCAGCCGCTTCACAAGCGAATCACCGCGCGGATGGTCCTTTCGCATACGAGCGGGTTCCCGAACTGGCGGAAAGGGGGATGGCAGAGCGGCGGACCCCTGCCCGTCCTGTTCGAGCCGGGAACGCGGTTCGGTTACTCCGGCGAAGGGTTCCGCTACCTTCAACGCGTCGTCGAGCAGATCACTGGCGTTCCTATCGAGCGGTACGTGGGGAAGGAGCTGTTCGAGCCGGTGGGAATGACGACCAGCAGCTATGTCTGGCAGGACCGCTACGAGCAACTCGCGGCCGCAGGTCACGACCGCACAGGCGAACCCAGAGAGAACCGCCCGTTGTTCCGACAGGCCAATACGGCCGGCACGCTCTACTGCACCGCCTATGAATACGCCAGGTTCCTGGTGGAAATCATGAAGCCGGACCGGTCGTCCGAACACTCATTGAGCACTCGCTCGATTGAGGCCATGCTCACCCGAAACTCAAAGGCCAGCGGTAGAACACCGGTCAAGCGCTCCGGCAAGTCGGTACCCGCTACGGTCCATTGGGGGCTTGGATGGGCGATTGACAAGACCGCGAGCGGCGATCGCATCTACCACACCGGCTCGAATTCCGGCTTTCGCTGCTATTGTGAATTCGACCTGAAGCGAGGCACCGGTAGGGTTATCATGACCAACGCCGACACCGGGGCAAGGCTGTGGCACCGTATCATGATGGGCTTTGGCGCGCCTTGAGCTGGTGGTCGAGCCTGTCCGGCAAGGCAGGCTGTCTCACTGTGATCGAAGAGAATCAGGCTTTCAGGATACATGTCCCTGAGGTATCTGGAGGTGTCACCATGAGCGAATCGTGTTGTTTCTCTGGGCGGATCGGAACGTTACTGTCTTTGCTCTTGGCCGTGACCGCTCTTGGGTCAGCTAGATCATTCGGCGCGGGGGGCGAGGCGGATGGCAAACTCCGGATCATTGCGTTCGGGGCACACCCGGATGACTGTGAGATCAAGGCGGGGGGTGTCGCGGCCCTGTGGGCTGCGGCAGGGCATCACGTCAAATTCGTGTCGCTGACGAACGGGGACATCGGCCATTGGCGGATGGCGGGAGGCGCTCTGGCGCGACGGCGAACGGCCGAGTGCCAGAGGGCGGCGAAGATCCTGGGGATCACGACTCAGGTGCTGGACAACCACGACGGCGAGCTGATGCCGACGTTGGAGAATCGGCGAACGCTGGTGCGTCTCATCCGGCGGTGGAAGGCGGACATCGTGTTGGCACA
>CAYOGX010000866.1:0-2950 GCA_964403235.1 uncultured Planctomycetales bacterium
CCCTGCAACTCCGGCATCAGGTCCGACGGCTTGGACTGCGTGAAGGCCCCGGCCGCGATGAACAGAATGTGATCCGTCCGCACCATGCCGTGCCGCGTGCTGACCGTGGAGCCCTCGACGATGGGCAGCAGGTCGCGCTGGACCCCCTGCCGGCTGACGTCGGGGCCGACCTGCGTGTCTCCGCCGCAGATCTTGTCCAGCTCGTCGACGAAGACGATGCCGCTGTTCTCGGTGCGTTTGACGGCCATCTCGACGACCTTGTCGCGGTCGATGAGGGCCTCGGCCTCCTGGCTGAAGATCTCCCGCCGCGCCTCGCGGATTGACATCGTGCGGTCCTTGGGCGTATCGGGCACGAGCCGCTCAAACACCTCCTGCAGCTCCGGCGGCATGTCGCCGGGCGAGACCATCGTCGCGATGGCGGTTACGGGCGAGGATTTCTCCTGCGTGGTCAGCCGGATCTCGCGGTCTTCCAGGTATCCGTCGCGCAACTGGGTCCGCAGCTTCTCGCGGGTGCGACGCCGTCGCTCGGCTGATTCCCTGTCGGCCTCTCCCTCCGGATCGAAATCGACGAACGGCAGCAGCGAATCGAGGAGCCGCTCCTCGGTCAGTGACTCGGCCCGCTCGCGGACGACCTCCGTGTGCTCGGACCGGACCATGGCGATGCTCAACTCGAGCAGGTCACGGATGATGCTCTCCACGTCGCGTCCGTGGTAGCCGACCTCGGTGTACTTGGTGGCCTCGACCTTGATGAACGGCGCGTTGATCAGGCCGGCCAGTCGACGGGCGATCTCGCTCTTGCCCACGCCGGTCGGGCCGATCATGATGATGTTCTTGGGGGCGACCTCCTCGGCCAGCCCGTCGGGAAGTTGCAGCCGCCGCCATCGGTTGCGGATGGCGACGGCGACCGCGCGCTTCGCGTCGTCCTGGCCGATCACGTATCGATCCAGCGCAGCGACGATCTGTTTCGGAGTCAGTTCTTGCATCGGTCCGTTCACTCGTAGGCCAGCCGGCGGGCCTGGGACGATCCCAGTCCAACCAGCGCCCTCATCCCATACCGAAGCTAGCAAATGCCCCCCCGCTGGGCAAGGGACCGACCCGTTGGGCTGCAACCCTTGGCGGGGCGCCCGCATATGATACGATGGTCCGCCGGCCTGACGGAAAACCGACCGCCGATAGGAGCACTCGATGAATCGCCGAGCGATATACACCTCCTGTGGGTGTGTCGTGCTGGCCGTGGCCGGGTGCCGGGAACCGTCCGCCACGTCGAGGGGGCCGGTCTCGCAGCCTGACGCCCGGCCCGTCCACAAACCGGCCTCGCTGACGACCGCGCCCGCGCCGACGACGGCCCCCACACCCACGACGCATCAGACGACCGTCACGACGCCGGGACGCATCGTCGTGAGGGTCCGCGATCTCAGCGAGCCCCAATGGGGTTGGCTCGTCATCGAGGAGATGGTCGAGTCGGGAACACCGGCCTCCGCGATCGGCGTCGTCGCCGGCCCACGCAAGCTCGTCGTGACCACCAACAACGTCCAGGGCATTCGGATCGACCTGCCCAAGGCCGGCATGCCCAGCGACCGGCGGGTGGTCTTGAGGATCGACGATCAGGGCATCGAGATCACCGGCCGCCGCGGCCCGATCGCCCGCTTCGAACGGTCCCGCCAAGGCGCCTGGTCGGCAAGACACGAGAAGAACTGAACGCCACGGCACGCGTGGCCTGCGCGTGCCACCCACATCGGAGCCGCGACCGTGACGAAGCGGTCCCCCTGCACCGCCCAATCATGCCCTACGCCTTTGCTTCTTGGTCCGAATCGGCAGACAGATCCAGCCCGTAGAGCTCGCGAATGGCTCGGCGGAGCTTTGACGACAGCGTCCCGGTTGGCTCGTCGTCGTTGGCCCGGTCTGCGCGGTGCTTCTCGGCCATCGTGACCGCGCGCCGCAGGCCGGCTGCCGCCGAGGCCAATCGCGCCAGCTCCAACACGCCAATCTCGTCGTCTTCCGCCAACAGTCGAGCGATTCGCCGGGCCAATCGGGACGTCATCAGATCCATGGGGGCTTCGCGACCGTCAGCGCCCCGCTCGGACAGCAACTCATACGCCAACCGATCCGCGTACCCGATCGAGTGGACCTCCCGAACGGCCTGTGCATAGACCTCGAACGCCTCCCGATCCACCCCGTAGCGTCCCGACAGATCGTAGTGCTCGTAGACCGCGTCGGTGGTTGCCAGCGGCGGCTTCTCGCAGATGAGCGCCTTGTCGATGGCCAGACGGTCCTTCATCGGTACCGCCGCCATCGTCTCGGCGGGCCCGCGCGGCTTCTCGCCGACAACGCCACACGCTCGCCGCCCGACGTCCGATCGGCGAGCGACCCGTTTTCGCGCCGTGACCTTGCGCGGACGCACCGCCGTCTTCTTCGTCTTGCGCGATGCCCGTTTGCGGGCTGCCGATGTCGTCACGTCACGCCTCCAGCGCGGCGTCCACCGTGCAACGGTCGACCAGTTCAACGCCGGCCGCGCTCAGCCGGTAGTCGCACCCGCGCCAGTCGCCCTTGCCCGCCTGATCCGTTCCCGATCCGGCCTGACGGGTCAGGTAGCCCTTCTCAAGAAGGTAGCTCAGGTCCTTGCGCAGGTACTGCCACTCCATCTGCGGAAACGCCCCCAGCAGTGCACGAAACAGCACGTCCGCCGACAGCGAGGCCGGATAGACCACCTTGAGCATCACCAGCAGCTCGCGCCGCACCTGCTTGATCACTTGCCCGTCAGACGTCGTGTCCATCCTCCTCGCTCATCGGATGCGTGCCGTTGTTGCGGGCGTGTATGTCCACCAGCGTACGGGTCAGCTCGACCATGACCCTCGTCGCGTTGGCCAGTTGCGCGCCCAGCCCATTCGAATTGTCCAACTGGCTTCGGACCTCGGCCGTCATCTCCATCAACCGCTCGAGCTGATGGCGC
>CAYOGX010000867.1:0-2943 GCA_964403235.1 uncultured Planctomycetales bacterium
GGAGGTGGTCGTAGAAGATAAACGCCTTCGTATCGTCGCCCTGCTCGCGGACGTAACGCCTGCTTGAGCGACGTCAGGCAACAGATGCTCGAGCAATGGCTGAACGTCTCGGGATCGCGGGATCCGGCACACTGGATGAATGCGACGCTCTTGGCCTCGGCCCCATCCGACGGCCGGGAGATCTTGCCGCCCCGGGCCAGCTCCTCCATCTGCACGTTGGTGATGACGTTCGCCAGCTTCTCGAAACCGAGATGCTCGATGGTCTTGGGCCGATGGGGCTGCCAGCCCGTCGCCTGCACGATCGCACCGACCGTGAAGTCCGCCAGCCCGTTGCCCTCGGACCGGGCCGCCTTGAGCGACACCTCGAACATCCCTGGCGCGCCGGTGATCTTGGCAATCTCCGCGCCGGTGTGGATCGTCGCATTGTCGAGCGCCTGGAGCGCCTCGATCCGCTCGCCGATGTCGACGGGCTCGAGGTCGCGAAACGGGGGTTTGGTCGGCACGGCCTTGTGCAGCTTGGCCATCCACCCGCCCAGCGCCTGCTCCTTCTCAACCAGGTGGACGTTGTAGCCGGCCCGGGCCGCCTCCGTCGCGGCCGTGATCCCCGCGATCCCCCCGCCGACGACCAGGATGTCCTTGTTGATCTGGCTGGCCTGCTCGAACGGCTCGAGCGGGTTGGCCTTCACCGCCCGAACGATCCCCATCCGCAGGTAGTCCGACGCCATCATCTGCGTGTCTTCCTCGTTCGGCGGCTGACACCAGACGACCTGCTCGCGGAGGTTGACGATCTCCACCACGCGGTCTTGCTTGATCTCGTCGAACGGATCGGCGTCGTAGAAGCGCGGGCTCGGTCCGGCGATCACGACGTTCTTCAGGTCTTCGTCGACAATGTCCTTCTTGATCGCCTCGAGATCGTCGCCCTCGCAGGACGGGATCGTCTTGACCAGATCAGCGCTGTACCCGCTGCCCAGATCGCCGAGGATCTCGTCTTCGGTGGCCACCTTCTCGAGCGCCTCGACGTCCAGCGCCTCACCGATGCCGTAGCCCGTGCAGATGTATACGCCAAGCTTGCCTTCCATCGCAGCTCGTGCCTCCTCAGCTCTGCGTGATGAACTGAATCGCCTTCAGCGCCGCGGCCGTGCCCTCCTTGACCGATCGCGACACGTACACCGGATGACGCGCCACCCCCGCCGCAAAGATACCGTTGGCCACACCGTCCTCGGCAAACCCGTAGTCGTCCTGCGACAACGCCACCGGCAGCTTCTCGGTCGCCAGCGCCGGCACCATCCCCGTCGCCAGCACGGCCAGCTCGAACGTGTCGGCGATCTTCATGCCCGTGATCGAGTCCTCCACGTCGAGCTTCAGGTTCCCGCCGTCCGCCTCGCTGATCTTGGCCACCTTGCCCTTGACGAACGTGATCTTCTCGTCGTCCAGCAGCTCGTAGTAGAAGTCCTCGTGCCGGCTCACCGGCCGGATGTCGATGTAGAAGATCGTCACCGTCGCGTCGGGCAGCTTCTCGCGGACGTACCTCGCCTGCTTCAGCGAGGCCATGCAGCACACGCCCGAGCAGTACTGCAAATGATTCTCGTCACGGCTGCCCGCGCACTGCACGAACGCCACGGTCGCTGGTTCCTTGCCGTCGCCGGGTCGCTGGATCTTCCCGCCCGTCGGGCCGGCATCGGCCACCAGCCGCTCCATCATCACGTTCGTGATCACGTTGCCGATCTGCCCGAACCCCAGGTTCTCGATCTTCGCCGCGTCGTACGGCGCCCAACCCGTGGCCACGATAATCGCCCCGACGGCGATCTCGACCGTCTCGGGTTGCATGTCGAAATCGATCGCGCCCTCGGGCACCGACGATTTCAGCTTGGCCAGGTCGTCGGCGCTCAGCGCCTCGCGGTCCAGGACGAACTTCGACGGGTACGCCATCGGGTGAGGCCGGTACAGCGCCTTGGTCTTGCACATGCCATAGTTGAACGCGTCGACCCGCTCGGACGACAACCCCTCGGCCACTGACTCATCCAGGTCGACCTTGCCCGTCACGTACCGCGGATTGACCCTGATGGTCACCTGATAGTCGCCGGGCGATCCGCTGACCTGCTGCACCTGGGCCATCGTATAGACGGTGATCAGCGGGTTCTGCCGGATCCGGCGCGCGTTGATCTCCATGCCGCAGTTAGGCGGGCACAGCTTGGGGAAGTACTGGTTCATCTGCACGACCCGCCCGCCGAGATACGGTTCCTTCTCGACCAGGACCACCTTGTAGCCCACCTCGGCCGCCTCGACCGCCGCGGTCATGCCGGCGATCCCGCCCCCGATCACCAGGATGGTCTTGTCTGACTTGGCTTGTTTCACGGTGCGACCTCGCTTGCTCGGCCCGGGTCCTCGGACGGTCTTTCGGACGGCCAGGGACGCGGACGGACGCCTCAGGTTGATTCGGCTTGCTCTTTCTTCTGCTTTTCGGCCGCGGCGCGCCGGGCGGCAATCACCTCGGCCAGGTCCTTCTCCTTCTTCGCGCGGACATCCTCCTTGACCTTCAGCGTCGGCTCACGACACACGCTGAACAGCAGCCAGTCCAGCGCGAAGGCCATCAGCGCCACGTCCGCCGACAGTGTCTGTCCGGACTCGCCGCTGCGCATGGCCTCGACGCGTTCGGGCGGGACGTCGATCTTGTCCAGAAGGGTCGAGTCGAACACGAACTGCCGGAACCGGTCCAGGTCGTAGCAAGCCATATGGACCATGTCCATCTGCGCCATGCTCAACTCCACGTCGCCCTGCAGCTTCGGGTGGGTGGAGAACCGCTTGAACAGCTCACCCATCTCGTTGTACTCGGTGATGCCTTGATCTTGCAGCCACTCGGCCACCTTCTGCGTTTTCGATTCGTCGAAGCCCGCGCAGCCTCTTTCCTCGATCAGGAAGAAGAACGCCTCCTCGCCTTGTTCG
>CAYOGX010000868.1:0-2942 GCA_964403235.1 uncultured Planctomycetales bacterium
CGGTCTGGCTGTGTCACATGTTCCCCTGCTGCGACAGCCATCCGATCGCGACGTGTCCGCTGGACGCGAACTACAAGCGCCGGGCGATCGCGTGGTCGAAGATCTGCTCGCACCTCTACATCTGGCACTACATCGTCGACTTCGCGCACTACTACAATCCGTTTCCGAACTTCCGGGCGATGGCGGCGGACATGAAGTTCTACCGCGACATCGGCGTCGAGGGGATCTACCTGCAGGCGATGGGGCACGGCGGCGGGGGCGGCGAGTTCAGCCTGCTGCGTCCCTATTACGGCATGAAGCTGCTGTGGGACCCCGACCAGGACGCGGACGCCATCATGCGTGATTTCCTATCGGGCTATTACGGACCGGCCGCCGAGCCGATCTTCAAGTACATCGTGATGCTGCACGACAAGGTCGAAAACGAGAACATCCATATGCACCTGTACACCAACCCCGCGCAGGGCTACCTGCCCGATGCGGTCATGCGCAAGGCCATGAAGCTGTTCGACCAGGCCGAGGCCGCGGTGGAAGACGACGCCGAGCTGTTGGAGCGTGTCCGCGTCGCGCGGATGCCCCTTGTCTACGCGCGGGCGTTCCCCCGCAACGGGTACAAGATCGAGAACGGGCGGCTCCATTGGCTGGGGGACATCGCACCGCTGCAAGACGCCACCAGATTCCTGAGCCGGATGAAGAAGCACGGGTTCCGAACCATCCGGGAGTGGGGGGGCGACCCGCAATTCATGATCACGGTGGGCGGCATGCTGAACACCCGGCTGGGGGTGTCCACAATCCAGAACGAGCACCTATCGGTGGACGTCGTGCCCCTCCTGGCAGGCCGGGCCCTGCGGATCATCGACCGCAAGACGGGCCAGTGCGCTACGGCTCACAACGTCAAGCAGGTCCTGTTCTTCCCCTTTGCCGGCGGGTTGGAAGACCGTGTCGGCGAGACGTTCCGCTTCGACGGGTGGATCGAACCGGGCGCGGTGGTGAGCCAGACCGACACGGCCGTCACCGTGGGACTGAAAACGCAGAGCGGATGGCAACTGAGCCGGACCATGACGCTCGTGCCCGGCAAACCGGTGTTGGGGGTGGTCACCGTCGCGACGAACCCGCGCAGCAAGCCGGCCGAGCTGCGTTTGAGAAGCCACCTCGAACTCGATCTGGGCGAGCTCCGCAAGACCCGCGTGCGGTTCACCAGTCGGGCCGGCAAGCAGGTGGACAAGGGCGTGGATGGGATTATCGCCGGCCTGCGTGAGGGCGAGCACTACTACGACCAGGACACACCGGCGGGTACATGGACGCTCACGGGCAGCAAGGGCCTGCAAGTGACTCAGACGTTCGACCTCGAGCCGATCGACTTCACGTGGTTGTACGCGTACCCTGAGTCCCTGGGCCAGCTCGAGGTGGAGCTGTGGCTGAAGCGCAAGGTGGTGCAACCTGGCAAGAGCCTGACGTTTCGGCAGACGATCGAGGTTCGGCCGGCGCCGTAGCGACGTGCGGGCAGCAAGCGGCCCGCCGCCGGTGGACATGAGAAGGTGACCTATGACGACTGCGCGCCAACGAATTCGCCTGGCGCATTCGCCTGATCCGGATGACGCGTTTATGTTCTATCCGCTGGCCAAGGGCCTGATCGATCCCGCGCCGTTCGAGTTCGAGCACGTCCTGCGCGACATCCAGACGCTCAATGAATGGGCCGTCGAGGGGCGGATGGAAGTGACGGCCATCAGCATCCACACCTACCCGCACGTCAAGGATAGGTACCGCCTGTTGAACAGCGGATCGAGCATGGGGGACGGCTACGGTCCGCTGATCGTTGCCCGCGAGCCGGTCACGGCGGACGAGCTCCGCGGCAAGGTCATCGCGGTGCCGGGCGAGATGACGACGGCGTTTCTGACGTTGAGCCTGTATCTCGGTCGCGGCACGTTTCAGCACCGGGTGACGATGTTCGACCAGATCCCGGCCGAGGTCGCCGCCGGCCGGGCCGACGCCGGGCTGATCATCCACGAGGGCCAACTGACCTACAGCCAGCTCGACCTGCACAGCGTGGTGGACCTGGGGGTGTGGTGGCAGGAGACCACCGGCCTGCCGCTGCCGCTGGGGGGCAACGTCGTCCGCCGCGACCTGGGCGAGCCCACCTGCCGGCGGATCAGCGAGATCCTCAAGGCGAGCATCCAGATGGCGTTGGAGAACCGCGACCAGGCCGTCGAATACGCCTTGCAGTTCGGGCGGAACCTGGACATCACGCTGGCCGACAAGTTCATCGGCATGTACGTCAACGCCTGGACGCTCGACTACGGCGAGAAGGGCCGCCAGGCCGTCACCGAGTTGCTCCGCCGCGGCCACGACGCCGGGCTGTGTCCCGACCCCGGTGAGATAGACTTCATCTGATCGGGTGGCTGCTTAGAAAGCGTCCGGTGGGCGCAGCGAAGGGATAGGCCATGGCATTCGTTCTTTCCCGTCACGCCCAAGAGGAAATGGCACGGTGGGGGATTTCCGCTGGGCTCCTGGACGAGGTGCTCCAGAATCCCCAGCAGGTTGTTGCGGAACGCGGCGGGAACAAGGCCTCTCAGTCGCAAGTTGATCCCGGCGTCGTGATTACGGTGTACAAGACGAGCAAGATAGCCAAGTGCTGGAGCACGCCATGAAGGTGATCTACGACCCGCAAGTCGACGTGTTGCGCATCTTGCTCAGCAACGCACCCATCGAGGAAAGCGACCAGGACAAGCCGGGCGTTATTCTAGACTACGACAAGGACGGCAACGTGGTCGGGATCGAAATCCTCGACGCCTCGAAGCGGGTAGAGAACCCCCAATCCCTGGAATACGCCGTGGCCGGCTAGATCACGGTGCGCGATTCGGCACCACTCCTCAGCGACCTAAGCGCGAGCGACGGGTTTCTGTGACCCCGCGAGAATATCGCTGTCAGCCAGACAGTCTCGCGTC
>CAYOGX010000869.1:0-2939 GCA_964403235.1 uncultured Planctomycetales bacterium
AATTCGTGTCCCCCACCTCTGAAGAGATGGGCCACCCAACCTTCTCATCTGTTCAAGCCTCTCTGCAAGCAGCTTAGAGGAAACGAACGTCCTACTTCAACACATGGGGAACCACACATGGCCAAGGCAAGCAGCACCATCCGCGTTACGGTTTGGAACGAAGGTCGGCACGAGAAGACCAACAAGCAGATCGCCAAGATCTACCCGGCCGGCATCCACGGCGCGATCGCCAAGCACCTCAGCGCGCAGCGGGGCATCCGGGCCCGGACGGCCACGCTCGACCAGCCGGAGCACGGCCTGACGGACCACGTGCTGACCAACACCGACGTGATGACCTGGTGGGGTCACATGGCCCATCACGAGGTCCGCGACGACATCGTCGAGAAGGTCCGGCAGCGGGTGTATGAAGGCATGGGCCTGATCTGCCTGCACTCGGCCCACATGAGCAAGATCTTCACACGGCTCATGGGCACGATCTGTATGCTCAAGTGGCGCGAGGCGGCTGAGCGCGAGATCCTGTGGGTGACCAAGCCCGGCCACCCGATCGTCGCTGGCATCGACGACCACTTCATCCTGCCGAAGACCGAGATGTACGGCGAGCACTTCGACATCCCAGAGCCGGACGAGCAGATCTTCATCAGTTCATTCGACGGCGGCGAGGTGTTTCGCAGCGGGTGTACGTGGCAGCGCGGGTCCGGGCGGATCTTCTATTTCAGACCGGGGCACGAGACCTACCCGATCTACTACGACCCGAACGTCCTGCGCGTCATCACGAACGCCGTCCGCTGGGCCGCCCCGAGGCCGATGGCCAAGCAAACTTACGGCCATCGCGACGTGGGGTGGATAGGCAAGAGGCCGCGGAAGTCAAAGAAGTGACGTCCGCCGAAGATCGAATGCTCAAAGGGCGCGTTGAGCCGGCATGTCATATGCCGGCTGGCACAGCAAGGGTGGCACGGTCAAGCGCTAGCTTGGCCGTGTATACGTGGGAGCTTCCCTAGTCGAGCACACGGCCAAGCATCGCCTCGGTACCTCGGCGGTGCTTGACCGTGCCACCCCTGGCATCGCCGTTGATCAAGGATGCGAATCGAGGAGTCCGGCCATTCTGTACTTCGATCTGTTTGACGAGGCGGCGTTGGACCGGCTGGAATCCGCGGTGTTCCGGACGCTGTCGGAGGTGGGCTGCGTGGTCCAGGACGAGGCGATCCTGGACGCGCTCGAGTCGGCCGGGTCGACCGTCGATCGTTCCACGCAGACCGCGCGGTTTCCCGAGAAGCTGGCGCTCGAGGTGACCGCGGAACAGAAGCGGCATCCGTGGCAGCCGCCGCGGGCAACGCAGCCGTTCGCACAGGGACCGTTCGAGCTGGGCGTCGGGCTGCACGTCGCACAGTTCTACTACGATTGGGCCAAACAAAAACGACGACCGGGCAACGTCGAGGATTTCCTACACGTGGTCCGCTTCGGCGACGGTCACGGCGTCGGGCCGGTCGATCATCCGCTGTTGCTCCGCGACGAGCCGCCGATGGTCGAATGTCTCGAGGCGCTTTACCTGCTGCTCGAGCACAGTAGTCGTCCGGGGGGCACGTATCTGCACTATGGGCAACAAGCGCCCTATCTGGCCGAGATCGGCGAGATTTGGTCGAACGATCGAACGCGGTTTCTGTCGGCCTGTGTGTTCGCGGCCACGCCGCTTCGGTTCGACCGGCGCGGTTGCAGCGTATTTCGGGCGATGGTCCATCATGGGCTGGCGCCCTGGGTTGGAACGATGGCCGTCAGCGGCGCGAGCGCGCCGATCACACCGGCCGGCGCGATCGTGACCGGCGCGGCGGAGTGCCTGGCGGGCTGGATCATCCTCCGCATTCTCGGCACGGACCCGCCCTACGGGGCCGGGGTCGCCACGGGCAGCCTGAACATGCGGACGGGTCACGCGGGGTTCGGCTCGCCCGAAGCCATGCTGCAAGACCTGGGCGCGGTCGAGCTGTGTCGGCGCCGATGGGGCGGGCACGTGGGCGTGGCCGGTCAGGCCAATTACACCGACGCCCGCACGCCGGGCATCCAGGCCGCCTACGAGCGGAGCCTCGAGGGGCTGTGGGTGGCCGCCGTAGCGGGCAGCCATCCCAACGTCGGCAGCGGGCTGATCGACAGCGGCAAGACGTTGTGTCTGGAACAGTTGATCATCGACGAGGAGGTTGGCCGGGCCCACTGGCGGGTCGCCAGCGGCCTGGAGGTCACCGACGAGACGATCGACCTGAAGGACATCCTGGCCGTGGGTACGGGGCAGGACAAGTCGCACATGGAGACCGAGCACACGCTGAAGCACTACCGCGAGTGTTACCACAATCGGCTGTTCGACGTCTCGCCCTACGCCGACGGCGACGAGGACGCGCGAAACCGCCGCGTGCTCGAGCGGGCCCACGAGATCGTCGTCGAGACCGAAAAGCAGTACGTCCCGCCCGACGTCGATCGGCACAAGCTCGCCGCGGTGCGCAAGGTGATCGATCGGGCGCGGGCCGACCTCGCCCATGAGTAGGGAATTCGGCGGCATCGGGATCTCCGTTGGTCGACCCACGGACGTATGGTCATGACCGGACGATTGCGGTAGGGTGATCGTGGGTCAACGCACGATGACAGACCGAGATGCCATGACGATCTTGACGCACCTGATGGGTCCCTTCCGGCCGGGGACGGTCTCGCTGGTCGGTGCGGGCCCGGGTGATCCGACGTTGGTGTCGGTTCGGGGGGCGGTTCGGATCGGCCAGGCCGACGTGATCGTGTACGATCGGCTCGCCAGCCCGACGCTGCTTCGATTGGCGCGGGACGGGGCGGAACTCATTCCGGTCGGCAAGACGCCGACGAAGCACCCCGTGCCTCAGGAGGACATCGAACGCATTCTGGTCGAGCAGGCGGATGCCGGCCGGCGCGTGGTGCGATTGAAGGGCGGC
>CAYOGX010000870.1:0-2938 GCA_964403235.1 uncultured Planctomycetales bacterium
TCCGGAGGTCGTCAAGAGGTACCGGCTGACCGAATCGCCCACGTTGCTGTGCCTGAACCCGAAGGGCGAGGCGGTGCCGACCTATCGGTGGTCAGGGCTGGGCATTACGGGATCCGTTTACAAGCGGTACCTCAAGTACATCGTCGGCCATAAGGACGAAGGGACCTATCGCAAACAGCCGTCGACCACGGGTCCGGCCGGCGAGTCGCGATGACCCAGGGATCGCCAGTGTGGGTTTTCCACGGGAATACTGGATTCGTCTTCTGGACGCACCGTTTCCACGTGGGCTGCCGCGCGTTCAGCTAGCGGAACCGAACCGCGTTCTGATCACCCAATTCGACAAGCTCGGGGACGTGTTGTGCTCGACGGCGGCCATTCGGCTGTTGCGCGAGGCGCTGCCCGACGCACGCATCGTCGTGGGCGTCCAGCCGTATTCGCGCGACGTGCTGGCGAACAACCCCGACGTGGACGAGGTGTTCGTCGCGTCGGTTCCGTGGTCGGCCGCGCGGTTTGTCGGCGGATTGCGGGCACGGGTCAGGTCGGTGTGGGATCTGGGTCGCTCGCTGCGGCGGTGCGGGTTCGGTTTGGGTGTGGATTTGCAGGGCAATCCGCTGAACGCGTTGTTGATGGTCCTGGCGGGTATTCCGATTCGGGTGGGGATGACGGGGTTGGGTGGGGACGTGTGGCTGACGGCCGGTCAGCGGATGGACTGGTTCGCGAATCGAGTGGCGTTTCGGTTGCGTCTGGTCGAGCGGCTGACGGGTCGGCCGGGCCGGCCGGTGACGCGGTTCGACCTTAGCGACGTCGACCGGCAGTGGGCGGCCGATGGTCTGACCCGGATCGCCGGCGAGGGGCCCGTCGTCGTCGTGTGCCCGGCCACGGAGAACCCGTTGCGTGCCTGGGACGAGCAGCGGTACGTCGAGCTGGGCCGCTGCCTGGCGGACGAGGCGGCCGTGGTGTTCTGCCATGCGCCAAATGACGTCGAGATGGCCCGACGGTTCGAGCGGGCGTGGCGCGACGCGGCGCGATGTCACGTGGTTCAGACGGATTCGTTGGGCCGGCTCGGCGCGATGCTGGCGGGCGCGTCGGTCGTGGTGAGCGGCGATTCGGCGCCGACGCACCTGGCCGTGGCGGTGGGCACGCCGGTCGTGGCGATCTTCGGTCCGAGTCCGCCGTCGGCGGCGGGTCCGCTCGACTGGGGCTACAATCGCGTGCTCGAGCCGGCGGTGATCTGCGGACCCTGTCTGTGGGGTCCGCACGCGCCGAGGTGTGACGACCGCCGATGTCTCGACTCGATCTCCGTCGAACGGGTCGCCCGAGCGACCCGGGACCTGATCCGGCAGGGCAAGCACGAGGCACCCTGATCCCGCCCGGTCCGAACGACACATCCACCCACAGAGCCAAGGACCTGTAACTAAAGTAGCCCGATATTCATGTCGATGTAGCCGTCATGAAACGCACCACGCACACGATTCGGCGTCCGATAATGTGGGTTCTTCTGGCGGCCGGCGCGCTGCTGCCCGGATGCCCGCCGGCGGCGGTGGACATCGGGATGGTCGTGTTCCAGGGGCTCGCCAGCGGGATGAACTCGAGCGGCCTGTACGAGACGTTGCTTCAGTCGCTCGCGCAGGGCCTGTAAGGTCCGGGCCAACGGAAGGAGCCGTCTTCATGAAGAGCACGAGGCCATTGTCTTGGTTTGCGCTCGTTACGATCGGTGCGGCCGGTCTGATCGCGGGATGCTCGAGCCGCTACGGGGGGTCGATCCCCTACGACGCCGGGTACGCGGTCGGCAGCGCGATCGACTTCCTGTTGGTCCAACCGAGCCTGGCGCCCGAAGTCCGCATCGAGGTGGTCGACACGAACACCACCACCGGAACGGTGACGCTCAAGGCCAACGCCGACGGGGTTGACCTGCCGCTGAGCTACCAGTGGGAGCAGCTAGAAGGACAGGCCGTCACTATCTCGACACCCACCGCAGAAACGACCGACGTCCTGCTTCCCGTTGATGCGGCCGAGGTGTTCGTCTTTAAGGTCACCGTCACCGACGCGAGCGCCCGGGAGGGCACCGACGAGATCGAGATCCAACTGGACCTGTAGACCGATTCCCGCAGTTTAGGCAACCCCAATCGTCACGTCGTGAGCGGGCGTGCTATCTTGACAACATGCCCAGTGCTCGACGCCCACAGAGGTCATCCCTCGATCACACCACCCGGGCGCCACGACTTGCTGACTGCATCCGACGCACCCCTTACGGTTCGCCCGGCAGTTTTGGGTACCGCCCTCCGGCAAGCTGTGTTAGCATATGGGCTTGTGATTCGGGACAGATTCGCGGAGTGCATCCCATGGACACACAGCAGATTGGATTGGTCGGCCTGGCCGTCATGGGCGAGAACCTCGTACTCAACATCGAGCGCAACGGGTTCGGCGTGGCCGTGTTCAACCGCACCACCGAGAAGGTGACCAAGTTCGTCGAAGGCCGCGCCGCCGGGCGAAACATCAAGGGCACATACAGCCTCGAGGAGTTGGTCGAGTCGCTCGAGACGCCCCGGCGGATCCTGTTGATGGTCAAGGCGGGCCAGCCGGTGGACGACTTCATCGAGAAGCTCCGGCCGCTGCTGTCGGCGGGCGACATCCTCGTCGACGGCGGCAACAGCTATTTCAAGGACACGATCCGGCGGAATCGGTCGTTGGCGTCGGGCGGCCTGTTGTACATCGGCACGGGCGTCAGCGGCGGCGAGGAGGGGGCGCTGTGGGGCCCGAGCATCATGCCCGGCGGGCAGCCGGAGGCGTATGAGGCCCTGGCGCCGATCCTCACCAAGATCGCCGCCCACGTCGACGGCGAGCCCTGCTGTAGCTACATCGGCCCGGACGGGGCCGGGCACTACGTCAAGATGGTCCACAACGGCATCGAGTACGGCGACATGCAGCTCATCTGCGA
>CAYOGX010000871.1:0-2929 GCA_964403235.1 uncultured Planctomycetales bacterium
AACGGCACGATGTTCGCCAACTACGGCATGCACAAGATCGTGCCCGAAGGCGACTTCCTCAAGACGGTCAAGGACGGCAAGGACACTGAGCCGCCGCCGCAGTCGATTCCCAAGTCCAAGGGGCACCATCGCGAGTGGCTCGACGGCATCCGCACCCGCACGCAGCCGCTGTGCCACGTGGGCTACCACCACAAGGTCGACATCTGCTGCACGCTGTCGCTGCTGGCCATGAAGCTGGGCCGGACGATCCGGTTCGATCCCAAGTCGCTCAAGATCATCGGCGACGAGGAGGCGAACCGCCTGTCCAGGCCGGCCTACCGTAAACCGTGGAAGTTTCCGGAGGCGTATGTGTAGGCGGCCGCGCCAAGCACTCGGCAGGCGGGTGACGGGACTTGCGTCGGCCTGTATTAGGACCGGATGGTTTGCCGCGTGATCTGGTGTGTGCGAGCGACCCTTCCATGAACCGCCGTGAGTTTCTGGCCATTTGCGCCGCTGGAACGTCCCCGAGCCGATCCGCCGGGGCCGCTGACCTGCCGCGCGACATCCGGATCACGCGAGCGGTCGGCTTCCGCGTAACGAGCCGGCGGTCCAAGATCGCCGGCAAGAACTCGCGGCTCGACGTCCACGGCGACCGGGCCACCGACCGAATGGTGCGGCTCTACACCAACAAGGGCATCGAAGGGATCGGCAACTGCCGCGCGGGCGAGGACCGCGTCGCCGAACTGGTCGGCGCGAATCCGTTCGATTTCTACAGGCCCGCCGAGCGGCGCATGGTCGGGCCGCTGGGCGCGAGCACGATGCCGCTGTGGGACCTGGCCGGCAAGATGCTAAACAAGCCGGCCTACGAGCTGTTGGGCGGCGCCGGGCCGACGCGCGTCCCCGTCTACGACGGTTCGATCTACTTCGCCGATCTGTTGGGCCAGTACGCCAACCGATGGCAGGACCGATTCCGCCAGGAGATCGACACGGGCCTGGCGCTCGGCCATCGGGCCTTCAAGGTCAAGATCGGCCGCGGGGCCCGGTGGATGAAGCGCGGCGAGGGCGACGCCCGCGACGTCGACGTCGTCAAGCTGATCCGCAAGCACGCCGGCAGCGGCATCGTCATCGGCGTCGACGCCAACAACGCCTACAGCCTAGCCGGGACCAAGCGGTTTCTCGAACGGGTCGGCCGCGACGACATCGCCTTCGTCGAGGAGATGTTCCCCGAGGCCGTCGGGGCGTGCCTCGACCTCAAACGGTTCATCAAGACCCGGGGCTTAAAGACGCTCATTGCCGACGGCGAGACGCAGCATAGGCTCGAGGCGTACAAGCCATTCATCCAGGCCAAGGCCATCGACATCTTCCAGGGCGACATGAACCGCTTCGGCTTCGAGGGCATCGCGACCGAGGCCGCGTGGGCCAAACGGCAGGGCCTGTGGGTCGCCCCGCACAACTGGGGCTCGCTCGTCGGGTTCTACATGCAACTCCACGTCGGGCGGGCCATCACCAACTTCTACCGCGCCGAGCACGACCCGCTGACCAACGACGTCCTGATCGCCGAGGGCTACGAGATCAAGGCCGGCCACGCGACCGTCCCCAACGCCCCCGGCTTCGGCCTGAAGATCCACGAGGCCAAGTTCGCCACCGACGCCAAGATCACGTTCGACCTAAAAAAGGGGACGGGAGTCTTTTCTCGGCGGGAGTGACTCACCCAATGAGCAGCGTCCGGTCGCAAAAAAGACTCCCGTCCCCTTTTTCACAACGGCGAGAGCGCCTCCCACACGTCGATCATGCGATGGTAGTTTTCGAGCATTCGGGGCGTCACGTCGCTGATCGGTTCCGCGGACGTCTTGAGGACCATTCGCCCCTTGCCGCCGTCGAACGCCCGGCGCGTGGCCTCTTCGACGACGTCGGCGGGCTCGTTGGCGAGGACGCGCGCCTCGACGTTACCGCCCAGCGTGATCCTGCCGGCCGCGATCTGTTTGGCCTCGGCGAACGTAATGTCGCCGTCAGGCGGCGGCTCGACGGGCTCGAAGAAGTCGGCGCCGCGCCGGATCACCAGCTCCAAGGTCGATCGCACGTTGCCGTGGCAATGAACGTGGCATAACGCCCCCGCATCGTGGACGCGTGAGATCAGTTCCGCCTCGAAGTTTTGAACCAGTTCCTCATAGACCCTCGCCGAGGCCATGGGCGGCGTGACCCATTCGCTGCCGCCCAGCCAAACGTAATCGATCTGCTTGGTCTCGAGCAGGACGTCCAGCACGCTGAGGATTCGTTCCTTGCACTGCACCGACAGCGCCTTGACGAGGTCCAGATCAGTCGCGCAAAGCTCGAGGAAGTACTGATAGGGCATCATCCCCGCCACGCAGACAAACGGCGAAGAGATGTGCGTCTGAAGCAGCCCTCGTTCGGCGAAGTCCGGGGGCAGACTCGATGTATCCGGCGGGGCCAGGTTCTCCGGCAGCTCCCACGGAACCGACCGGATCTTCTCGATGTCATCCAACGACTCGACCGGGTACTTCCTGGTCCACACCGTGTTGGTCGTTGTGTTCCTCGTCGTGACGGCCGTCAGGTTCCCCTTGGCCGTGGCGATCTCGACCGATATCGTGATCTCGCCGTCCTTCTCCTCGCGGCCGACCTGCCTGATGAATTGGCAGGGCGTGACGAGATACCGGTTCACGTACGAGGGACACGAAACGAACGAAGCGCACTGATCGAAGACACGATGGGCGATCTCGCGCGTCGCGGGATCGGGCTGCGCGTCGATCGCCTCGCGGCTGTTGAACATGAACCCGTCAAGCATCAACGGTACCCTGTCCGCTCGGTCGCCCTTTAGCGTCGAGATGAGACGATCACGAAGCGTCATCGTAGATCATTCGCTGGCGCGCGTCGCGGCGCCGGCTGCACGCGCCTTGTTCAGCGCCGCTTTGAGGCCATCGATCTGGCGCGC
>CAYOGX010000872.1:0-2928 GCA_964403235.1 uncultured Planctomycetales bacterium
TGTCCGGCGATGATGCCGTACAGCTCGGCGCCGGAACTCGCGCGAAACACGGCGTTGCGGAAATTCTCCATGGTCATCAATCGGCTGATCCGGGCCAGGGCCTGGATGTGCGGGCCGGTCTGGTCCGGCGGGCTGGCCAACAGGACGATCACGTGGACGGGTTTCTTGTCGATGCTCTGGAAGTCGATCGGCTCGGCCGGCTTGCCGATCGCCATCACCAGCTCGGTGCAGCCGTGGGCCTTGCCGTGCGGGACGGCCAGCCCGTGCCCGATCCCGGTCGTCCGTGTCTGTTCGCGCTCGAGCACTGCCCGCAGCATCACGTCCCGATCCGTCAACTGACCGTTGGCGTCGAGCAGATCGATCAACTCGGTGATGGCGGGCTCCTTGGTCGTCGCCGCCAGCGGAACCTTCACGCACTCGTCTGTCAGGATGTCGGTAAGCTTCATGGTTCGTCGCTTTGCTCAAGCATCGAAAGCGTTAATAATAGCCGCCGGGCGTCTCGACCACAATCGAAATCCGCCGGGTCCGGACCCCCCGCGGAACGCCGGGGTCCCGCACCGGCTCGGCGTCCCTCGTTTGGCCCCGCCGCGTCCGGCGGGGACCGGGACCTATGGGCGGCGACCGGAACGTCGAAGGAGAACATTGGAAGCCAAACGACCATGGAACAGACCAGCCCCCTGTCCTACTGTCCCAACCTGCCTGCCGTGATGGACAGGCTTCGCGCGCTGTTCGAGCGACGGGCCGTCGACCAGGCCTTCGCGGTGATGGACACGCCGAGCCCGGCCCTGGCGGACTTCGCAGCCGGCCACCCGGCGGGCTATTGCGCCCGTCCCGATCCAACCGAGCGGATCGCGTTCTGGAACGCGCACCTGTGCCGCCGAGCGGACGTCTTCGACGACGGCGTCGCGTCGGCCTATCTGAGCGAATGCGATCAGGGCCTCTACGGCGGCATCGTCGGTGGCGAGGTACAGTACATGGCGCATCCCGAGAACGGATGGATCTCCTCGATGGTCCCGCCGTTGCTGCCCCGCTGGTCCGAATCCGACCCGCTCACCGAGTCGCTGGCCGTCGATACCGCCTCTGAGGCGTTCGCCCGCTTCCGCCGGCAGCTCGACACGTTTATCGCGGGGGCCGCGGGCAAGTTCGGCATCAGCCATTTTATCCTCATCGACGGGCTCAACTTCGTCTTCGAGCTGATTGGCGCGACCAACACCTACATCGCCATGTACGAATGCCCCGAAACGGTCCGACAAGCGATCGACTTCGCCTTCGACCTGAACGTCACCGTCCAGGAGGCGTTCTTCGACGCGGGCGTGCTCGTCGAGGGTGGGACGTGCAGCAACATGGTGCAGTGGATCCCCGGTCGCATTGTCACCGAGAGCATCGACCCTTTTCACATGACGTCCGTCGACGACTTCGAGCGCTGGGGCCGCGAACCCGTCGAGCGCATCCTCGACCGTTTCGACGGGGGCGTGATCCACATCCACGGCAACGGCCGGCATCTGCTGGAAGCGGCCTCGACGCTCCGGGGGCTCAAGGCGATGTACCTGGCGGACGACCGCGGCTTCCCGCTCGCGTTCGACATGCTGCCTGAGATCCGGCCCCGGGTGGGCGATCTACCTTTGGTCGTCTCGTGCGGTTTCGGCCAGTTCGTCGACGCGCTGGCCAAGCATACGCTGACGGGCGGCGTCCTCTACCAGGTCAACGGCGTCCCCGACGCGGTCACAGCGAATCGCATCATGGACCGGGTCCGTGCCTACCGTTGCTGACGCCACCCGACATATCCGGTCGCCGCGTTCTCGGTCAGCCACCGAACAGGCCGGTGACCATGTAGGCCTGTAGGCTGCCCGACTCGTCGGAGTTGAAAAACCCCGTCGTACCGTCGGGCGACAGGAACGGATGCGGGTGCGTGGTCTTCAACGCGGGATTCGAGTGCGTGTCGAGAATGAGCTGCCAGTTCGCAAGCGGCGCCGAGCCGTCTTGTGCGAACTCGGCCGTGTAGAGCAGCCATCTCGATTGGCCGGTGTCGGGCTCGCCGACGAGGGCGTCGCTGATAAACCGTCGGCCGGCGACGTCGGTGGCGAAGTGGCAGAAGCGCGGGTTCGGGAAGGTGCGACTCAGCCTGTTCCGCCGCCCGCCGGGCGACGCCAGGCCCACGTGGCCCGAAAACGCAACCGCGTCGGATTCGATCAACTCGTAGTCGCCCGTTTCCGGCACGGTGGTGCTGGTGATAGCCGAGGTGCTCCGGCCACGCCAACACTGGTGTCCCTGGCAGAACTCGTGGCCGTACCGGCCCCAGGGCAGGTCCCGCAGGTCGCTGCCGTCATCGCGGATGACGTGAATGTCCGCCCCATGGCCCGCGCTGAGTACCGTACACGCTCCCGAACGGTCGTATTCGCAACCGTGGTTCTCCTGGACCATGACGTCGTGGCTCGCGTGCGGCTCGCCCGACCGGCAGTACTGCGGATGGAGGTTGAGCCACGTCGGGCCTTCGAGGACCAGCTCCACCGACGCCCGTTCGAGATCGAACACCATCAGCCCCCACGGTGCCCCGTCGGTCTGGCCGTCGCCCAGAAACGCCGGCTGGGCCAGCCGCTTGCCGTCCGACGAGAGGGTCGACAGCGGGTAGATCCGGCTCGGTCGATACCGCGTGGCGGGCAGCGGCGTGTCGATCACGAGGAGGGTCTCCCGTCCGGTACCGTCGAGCCCGACGCGTTTCAACGTCAGCCGCCCGCCGTTGGTGACCGTCTCGTTGACGAAGTAGTAGCATCTCGACCCGTCCGGCGAGATCGACGGCGCGGTCGCGCCGGTCTCGTTGGTGATGGGGATCAGCTCGCCGCCATTGGCGAGGTCGCAGACGAGGTACCGGTGCAGCGGATCGTCCTTGTCGCTGCCGTGTGCATGGGCGCTGCGGTGCAGCAAGAACCG
>CAYOGX010000873.1:0-2927 GCA_964403235.1 uncultured Planctomycetales bacterium
CGCGATCGCGTGCAGCGTCCACGTCGTCAGGTTGTCGGGCATGGTGACGTCGACGGTGGCGTGGCCGTCGGCGTCCGTCCTGAGGTGCGCCGTCCAGACGACGGCGTCGGCGAACTCCTTGCGGACCATCGCCTCGCGGACCGCGGGCGCCTCGGTGGCCTCCTCGGCCACTGGGGCCCCCTTCGCAGGGGCCGCCTTGGCCATCAGCGGCCGCCGCGCAACCTCGACGCCCTCAGCATCGGCCGCAAACTGATCACGGCGGCGGTCGTAATCACGACCGCCGCCGCCAAAGGCGCCTCGAACACGCTGGGACAGCATCTCCCGCCCGCGACCGTACTGCCGATACGCGAAACTGCTCTGGGTCGTCACCATCAGCGGCCGCAGTTGCCCGTAGAAGAACTTCTGAATCTGCTCGCGGAACTCCGGCTGGATGTAGTAGACGCTGGCGTCGACCATCATGACCGCCAACTCCGTCGACACGGGCTTGCCCGCACTGTCGCGCGTGGTGATAACCACCTGCCCCTTCTCGCGCGGCCGGTAGCTTTGTTTGGACGCCTTCGCCTCGACCGTGATGAACTGATGCGTCGGCGGTACGATCACCTGCCGCCGGTCCTCGTAGATCTTGTCCTCCCGCAGCGTTACGGCCGTCAGATGGACATTGGGCGTGTGCTTGGCCTCAACGGGCAGCTCGATCAGCTTGCTCTTGCCCTTGACGAACACGATCCGCTCCAACAGCAGCTCGTCCGTCTCGCCCGTCAGCAGCACGTAGCTGTCCTGGTGTCGCGTATTGATCAGCACGCGCAGCGTCTGGCCGATCTCGTACGAGTCGCGGTCCAGCACCAGCTCGATGTCGCGATAGGCGTAGTGGGCATACTCCCCGCCGCGCTGTGCGATCCAGACGTCGCACTGCCCCGTCACCTCGTCGCCGGCCTTGGTCTTGGTCGACACGATCGCCCGGAATGGGCCCTCCTCGTCGAACGGATAGCGGAACCGACCCCGACCGTCCTGGACGACCTTCACCGGCGTCTCGTGAATCCGATCACCCAGCTCGTACTCGGTCCACTCCCGCCCGTCCTTCTCGACCAGCTTACTCTTGAGTCGATGGATGCGGGCCGTGCCCTCAAACGCGATCGGATCGTCGTTCGGCCCCTTCGCGACGACGTCGATCTGCGCGTGGTCGCCCGGTTTGTACAGGTACCGCTGCGGTTGCAGGTGGATGAAAAACGGCGCGTGCGTCACCTTGACCGACCCCGACCCGCGGACCTCGCGCCGGCTCTTGTCGACCACCCGTGCGGTCACGTCGTACTTCAGATCGACCTCGGGGTTGTTCTTGTACGGCTCGGCCTTGATCGGCCCGATCGTGGCCACGCCCTTCTCGTTCGTGACGGCCTTGCCCCGCTTGACCAGCTCGCGACGCATCCCGCCGTAGCGGCCGCCCCTGCCGCCATAACGACCGTCGTACCGGCCGACCCGTCCATATCGCCTGCCACCGCGCCTGGGACCGAAATACCACGGATACCGCCGGGGCGGCCGATAGGTGCTGTGAAACTCGCTCCGCCACACCTCGTATTCGACGTCCGCCCCCGCCACCGGCTGACCGAAGTAGTACTTCGCCTTGACGTTGATCTCGACCTCGTCGCCGACGCGATAGCTCGGCTTGCCCGCCGCCACCTCGACCGTGAACTCGGGCTTCTTGTACTCCTCCACACGAAACTGGTTGCCCTGGCACTCCGACGCCCTGTAGGCCCGCTTGTCGACCGTCACCTCGATCCGGTAGACGCCCAGGGGCGGCTCCTCGCCCAACTTCAGCTCGCCGCTCACCGACCCGTCCGCGTTGGTCGTCATCGACCGCTCGAACACCACCTTGTTCCGCGGATCGCGGATCCGCACCATGACCGTCTTGTTCGGGGCGTTCTCGTAGCGCCCTTGATCATGTCGACGGATGATCTCCTTGAACCGCACGGTCTGTTCCGGCCGATAGACCGGCCGTTCCGTGAATCCGTAAATGCGATGCGGGTGGCTGTACCCCCACCACCCCCACTGATACATGCTGCGGCACATCGCGTAGTGCTGGCCGCTCCGGACCACAAACGCCAACTGCCGCCCGAACCGCTTGCCCTCGTCCTTGTAGTCCACGCGATACAGCCCGGCATCGTCCACCTTCCCGGACCGATACTCGTATTCCTGTTTGCGGAGATGCCGCTGGATCAGCACGTCTGTCGGCGCCCGCGGCTGGCCGCTGACGCTGTCGACGGCCCAGACCAACCCGTGGCTCCTGCCGGTCTTGGCCACCACGCCCAGCCGCGACACCAGTACCAACGCAACGGCCCGAACGCCCTTCCCCTCGCGCGATCGGCCGACCCCCTCGACCACGTAGGCGCCCCGCTGGGTGACGGGCAGTCGCGTGGGCGCCACGTCGTCTTGACTGCTATTGAAATGCTGATGTTTGCCCTTGTCCGGCGTCTCGAATCGCCATGACGCGACGGCCTTGGCCGTCGGCTTGAAACGATGGAACTCCTCAGGCCGATGGAACTGCTTGATCATGTCGAACAGTTCGACTTCATAGGCCCGCAGCTCGACCGTCTTGAGGTTCCGCGTGGTCCAGTGGATCTCGGCCTGGGTGTCGGGCAGCGCCGGCCCGGTCACGCGAAGCGCCAGTTGTGGCCGCTTGATCTCCTTGATGCCCTCCGCCGCGCGCCGCGCCCACTGGGTCTTGGGATACTGCTTTCGGACTTGCTCGTACTGTTTGACGGCGGCAACAAACTGACGCATTCGTTGTTGTAGCGTCCGACCGATCTCGTACGCCGCCTCGCCCGCCCGTGCCTGCTTCGGATAGTCCGCCACGAGCTTCCGCCACACCTCGATGGCCCGCTCATACGGCAGTACCCCGCCGAAGGCGTCTCGCAGATCTCGCCCCTTGCGGAACA
>CAYOGX010000874.1:0-2920 GCA_964403235.1 uncultured Planctomycetales bacterium
GGTGTCGCTCGAGCGCCAGGACACCTTCTCGACGGTCCACATGGGCTCGTCGCGCTATTTCCAGATCAACGAGCTGGCCCTGGCCGATCCGGAAGCCGTCAAGACGGAACGCGACGTCGTCCCGGTCAGTCGCTTGTCGGAAGGCGTGGACCTGCGGTGGTCCATCGAACTGGCGGACGGATGATTCGGGCGCGACGGCTGAAATTTGATTGACCCGGTGGCGAGAGCCTCTAGAATGTTTAGGTCACGGTCTGTCAAGCGGTTAGCGTCGATTCGACGCGTGAGCGTCGTTCGGGCGAAGACAGTCCATCGCCACGGGACGGTTAGGCAGAGGTCGGCCCGGTCTCGGTCCGGGCCACACACGAACGTGATCGACGCCCGGTTGGGCCGGGCAATAGGGAGGCACATGATGCGTGGCGGACTCGACAGGAAGCGCGTTGGTCCGCGGCACGGCGTGACGACGTGGGTTGCGGCCGTGGTCTTCGTCGCGGCGTCGGCTGCGGTCGACGGGGCGCAGGCGGCCAAGAAGACCGCACCCAAGAAAGCCGTGCCCAAGAAACCTGCGGCTAAGAAGCCTGCGCCCGAGAAGGCGGCGGCCGAGAAGCCGGCCGCCCCCAAGCCGGCCAAGCAGGAGGGTCCATCCGCCAAGCAACTGTTCGCGGATTTCCTGCACTTCGCCAAGATCGGCAACTTCAGAATCGCCAACGAGAGCGCGGCCGCCCTGCTGAAACATCCAGATGCCCAAACCAAGCGCAAACCGCGCCAGACGCTGCTGCTGGACCTCAGCGAGGAACACGCCAAGAGCATCGAGACCCTGCTGGTCATCCTGGGCGGCGAGAGGTTGTGCGATGACGCCAAGCTCGAAGCCCAACTCCGCGAGAACACCCGGCGGGTTCTGGAGAACATCAACGAGGGCCGACGGATCAACCGGAGCGATCCGGACCAGATCAAGGCCGACATCGGCGCCCTCGTCGGCGAGCCGCAGCAGGTCCTCAACGCCACGCAACGGCTGCAGTGGTCGGGGGAGTACGCGGTGCCGTGGATGATCGCCGCGCTCCGGGATCCGGCCCAGCGTGGGCTGCACCCGCGGATCGTCAAGGCCCTTCCGAAGCTGGGGCTCCAGGCCGTCAATCCCCTCGTGATGGCGCTGCGGGTCGACGACGACGTGGTCAAGCTCAGGGTGGCCGACGCCTTGGGCGATATCGGGTACGCCCAGGCCCTGCCCTACCTCAAACTCGTGGTCGAGGACGAACAGGTGGGGCAGAACATCCGGCAGGCCGCCCAGACCGCCGTGGGCAAGCTGGACCCGGACAACGCCGCCGCGTCCAAGTCGGCCGCGACGCTGTTTTACGAGCTGGCCAACCAGTACTACGGTAACCACGGGTCCGTCCGCGCGGACTCGCGCGAGCCCCGGGCCAACGTCTGGTACTGGCGGAATGACTGGACCGAGGCCGATCCCGTACCGACCGACATCTTCGACGAGATCATGACCATGCGATGCTGCGAAGAAGCGCTGCGGCGCGATCCCGAGCATGCCGGGGCCGAGGCGCTGTGGCTGGCGGCCAATTTCCGTCGCGAATCGCAACTGGGCGTCGCGGACGTGACTAGCGAAGTACCCGACGAGGCCTGCGAGAAGGATATCACCCGTTCGAAGGGGCGTGCGCGGGCGATCTACTACGCGCGATCGGCCGGACCCCGGTTCAATCACATGGTGCTGGCCAGGGCGCTGGACGACCTCGACGCCGCCGTGGCGCTGGGCGCGATCGCCGCATTGGCCGAAACGGCCGGTCAATCCAGCCTGATCGGCAAGGAAGACCGCAAACAGCCCCTGGTCGAGGCCCTCACCTTCGGCGACGCCATGGTCCGCATCCGAGCCGCCCTCGCGCTCGGGCGGGCGCTGCCCAAGACGTCCTTCGCCGGCAGCCAGGAGGTCATCCCCGTCTTGGGGCACGCCCTGAGCATGACGGGGCAACGGAACGTCCTGGCCGTCGACCCCGATCCCAAGAACCTCAACGCCATCGTGGGCACGCTGCGCGACGCCGATTGTCGCGTCATCGGCGAGGCGACGTTCGACAAGGCCCTGACGCGCACCGGTGAAGAGGCGCCGGCGCTGGACGCCTGTTTCTTGGCCAGCGACATGAGCAAGCCGGACGTTCGCGCCGCCCTCACCACGCTCCGCCGCAGGTCGGGCGGCAAGGTCCTCCCGGTAATCATCGTGGCCAAGAGGCGGCACATGAGTCTGGCCGAAGAGATCACTCGAGAAGATCCGGCGACCGGGGTTGTGCTGGCCTCGCATGCCAAGGACAAGCGTCGGCTGTTGGCCGAGTGGCGGGCGGTGAACCGCCGGACGGGCCGGCAGGAATTGGACCCGGGGGCGGCGCTGGCGCTCGCGCTCGCGGCGGCCGAAACACTCCGATTGATCGCCGCTAGCCAATCGCCCGTCTACGACGTCAGCCGGGCGGAGACGGCGCTGATCGAGGCGCTGCAACACGAGGAAACCGACCTGCGCGTCCTGTCGGCCGAGGGCCTGGCGATGATCCCCAGCGGCGCGGCCCAACAAGCCATCGCCAAGCAGGCCCTAGACGAGGCCAACGACGAAGAGCTGCGCATCACCATGTTCGAAGCCCTGGCCGAGAGCGGCCGCCACCACGGCAACAAGCTCGACGAAGCCCAACTGGCCGCACTGATCAAGATCGTGATGACCGACAAGGCGCTGTCGCTCCGCACGGCCGCTTCCCAGGCATTCGGTGCCTTGAACGTACCGGGCAATCGCGCCAGCGAGATCATCCGCGCCCAGTACAAGGGGTGAGATCACCGCACGCGAACGGTAGGGCCGGCCGTGGCGGCCGGTTCGTGTCAAGAAGGGCGGGCGGCAGAACCGGCTTTGTGCCGGACCCCGCAAACAGCGGTACAGGACGGC
>CAYOGX010000875.1:0-2916 GCA_964403235.1 uncultured Planctomycetales bacterium
CGGATGGCCTTGCTATCCTGGCCCCCAATGTCGACCAGCAGCTCGGTACCGGGCAGCAGGGCGCGGATGCCGCGCGCATGGCAGGTGATCTCCGTGACGGCCGCCGCCCGGCCGTCGACGCGGTTTCGGCCGTAGCCCGTGGCGATGACGGCCGACACGTCGCGCTCGGCAATGCCGACGGCATCGAGCACCTCGGCGCGGGCGCGGTCAATGGCGCGAGTGCTGCTCGCGCCCGTCGGCACCACAGACCAGGCCACCACCCGTTCCGACTCGTCGATCAGCACGGTGTCGCAGGTCAAGCTGCCGATGTCCACGCCAAGGTAGAACATCGCGGATCACCCCGCGGACCGGGCTGTGTCTGAATGTACACGCCGGTCCGTGATCATTTCGATGAAGGCCCCCAGCCGGGTCCTGAGCTGTCCGGCCGAGAAGTGCCTGGGGTCGACGCAGTCCACCTCCAGGTTCAGCGTTGGCACGCCGACCTGCTTGAGTCCCTGCTCGATGAGGCCCCGGGCCCCGGTCCCCTGGCGGCAACCCCAGTGGCAGGGATTGATCGCGCCGTCGATGGCGTACGCTTGTGCCTGCTGCTGCAGGTTGGCAATCCGGCGCTCGACCGGACCGGTCAACGGGATGGACAGTGCCCGCTTGGCCAGCCCGGCGTAGGGATCGTCCGGATCGACGGGGTCCCAATAGATCTGGTTAAGCTCGTCGAAGACGACGGCCGCGCCGAACTCCTCCTCGAGCATCTCCTCCAGGGGATTACTGTACTGGATGCGGTTCTGAAGCCACATCAACCGCACGTGCTCACCGGGCACGCCGGGGATCTTGGCCACGACCTTGCGGGCGAACTCGTCGCGGTAGGCTCGGGCGACGTCGACGGCGCCTTCGGTCCCCAGCAGCAACGAGAGCACGATGCCGAAGTTGGACAGATCGCGCCGGCGGGCCGGCGTGGGGACCGCCCCGGCGAGTTCGTACACCTCCGTGAGCAGCGCCCGCGCGCGGTTGGTGTTCTCGATTGCCGTCCGCAGTCGGTCCGGGTCCATCGGCTTGCCGGTGTGGGCCGATACGAACGACACCATGTCCCGGTACTGATCGGCCAGGTACTTAACCGCGTCCCTGTTGCCGTGGTGCGGGACGTGAATGACGAACAGGTCTTTCTCGAACCGCCGGGCCAGGTTTTCGATCGTGGCCAGCCCGGCGCTGCATGGGGTCGAGGTGGCAATCAAGAAGTCCGGCACGGGCATCAGGCCCTGTGCGGCCGCGCCGGCCACGGTCCGGTGGTAGCTGCAGCAGTCGGTGGCGTAACCGAACTGCTCGGACGTTTCCAGCATCGGCTCAACGGCGCCGATCGAGGCCAGCCACCCGCCCACGAACTCGACGAAACACGAGGTCACGTCCATCGCGCTGAGCGGGTCGAACGGCACGAGTACCCCGCACCAGGCCACCCGCCGATCCCCGGAAAAGAGCCGACTGCCCAAACGAGCGATCTCGAGGGCGAATCGCTTGCGCGCCGAGGCCCCCTCGGGGTCGGCCTCGAGCGAGGCCGCGATCCCGCCGATCATCTCCTCGAAGAATGCTTGCATCGTTATGGTTATCCTCCCAGCATTTCCACGAAGGCCTCGACCCGGGTCCGCTGCTGGCCCAAGGACCGCAGCGTGCAATCGCCCTCCAGCACGAGCAGCGGCAGCCCGGCCTCCTGGAGCGACTCGCGGACCGCCGGCAGCCTGGCCAGGTACGGATCGCAGAACTTCATTACGTGGGCGACGACGCCCTTGGCGCCGCACGCCTTGGCCCGCGCCCGCACTTGCTCGGCCAACTGCCCGGGCTGCGAGGCGTCCACGGTGCGGGCACAGGGCGGACGGGACAGCACCGCGCGGGCGAGCTGCGTCATCACGTCCTCGGTGCCCTTGATGGTCATCGGCACGAGCTGTCGCGAGCCGGTACACACGTCGTCGCCCACCACCCGACAGCCGCAGGCCTCGAGCAGCTCGAACGGCTCCGGACCCGGCAGCACGTTGCCGAACAGAAACACCGGCGTCCGCGCGTCGGTGTCCTGGGGCACGTCGGGCTCGTCATCGATCCGTTTCAGTTCAGCCAGCGATTCCGCCACCGGCTGGGTGACCGAACGGTCGAGGATTTCCTGGAGTGCCTTGCGGCCCCCCGGCAGGGCGCCGTCGGCGGCGCGTTCGGCCAGCAGCGCCAGGCGCGATGCCAGATCGTTGTAACGCTCGACGCTTCGTGTCACCACGTCGGCCGTGACCTGTCGGCCGGACCACTCGCAGAGCTGGCCGACGAGCCGGTCCAGCTCCTTGCGGAAATAGGCCACCGACCGATCGTCGCAGTTGACGGGCAGATCCAGGAACACCACGCGTTCCGCCGGCCGCGCCGCCCCCCACGCGTCCGCCAGACGACGCATCGCGTCGCAGCTGTCCATCAGTACGACACCCGCCAGATCAGGCACGTCGCCAGCCAGCACGCGATCCAGCACCCGCTTGATGTGAGGACACATGTTGTCGTGCAGCAGTGACCCCGCCCGATCCGGCGCGTCACCCACCGGCAGCACGCGAAACGGCACCAGCCCGGCCGCGTCGATCAGCGCCACCGGCGTATACGCACAGGTAAATCCAACACGTTCGTTTTCGTCCGCCTGCATGAGACACGCAGCCTATCAGTATGGCTCTGGACATGCCGCACGGGGGGTGGACTTCCCGTGTCTCATCCCAGCGGCCGACCTGATCGTCGGACTTGGCTCGGATCAAGTTTATCACAAATTCCACCGGGTTGCACCGGTTCGACGATGTGGCGTTTGTATGAGCAAGGACACGGGACAGGAGGATGCGCTGACGCGCGTTGTCGCGGTCCCACGGCCTCAGCGCGCCGGACCCCTTCTTTCCCTGAATCGTTCGGTTGGTTGTC
>CAYOGX010000876.1:0-2915 GCA_964403235.1 uncultured Planctomycetales bacterium
GCGGAGGACGAAGTCGCCGAATCCCTCCTTGGCGAATCGCAGCCAGTTGCCGCCCTTGCCCGCATCGCTTCGGATGATGCCACCGGCCAGGATCTCCCAGCCGGCCTTGTCGCCCATGATCTCCCACCCGTCGAGGTCCTTGCCGTTGAACAACCGAATCCAGTCGGCACCTTCACCCTTAGCGGCCCCTTCGGCCTTGCCGGTTTCGGGCTTGAACCCCGGCGTGGCTATCTGATCGTCGGGGACGTCGGCCACCCAACGGATCGCCCGCGCCAGCAGCTCGCGGTAGTTGGAGTTGTTGAATGCGCCCGGTCCATGTCCCAGTTGGAGGTAGACGACGCGACTGCGCCCGTACTCGTTCGTCCATGCCAGCGTCGGCTCGTTCTCCGGGTGGTCCGTGCCCAGCAGGACGTGCACGTCCTTGGCCACGTCATAGTGGTTGTACACCTCGTCGATCAGCTCGAAATCGACCATGCCCGCCGTGATCGGATGGGTCTTGTCCTTCACCTGGACCTTCATGTGCACGTCTTCGCGCCACGTCGAGATCCGCTTGTCTTTCCGTCGCGCCAGTCGGGCCCCGCCCTTCGTGTAGTACCGCCCCCCGAGGATCTTGAAGTACTCGTCCCATCCCTGCCGGGCGCCGATGGCGTGATGCACGATCACCAGCCCCTTGCCCTGCCGCAGCATGTCGATGAAGTCCTTCTTATGCTTCTCGCTGGTGTACTGCACCATGTCGTAGAGTACCACGACGTCGAATCCGTCGCGCCGGCCCCGTGCGAACTCGTCGCCGGCCTTGGGCTGCTGCGCCCCCCGGCAAGCGATGCCCTCCAGGCTGCGGCACATCGCCTCGAACGTCGGTTTGTCGTACGCGTGCCCGCCCGTCACGACCAGCGCCTGAATGGGTGGCTTGGCGGCCGCCTTCTTGTCGGCCGCGGCGGACTCGACCGTCATCGGTCCGACACACGTCGCGAAGAGAAGCGTTCCCGAAAACGCCAACGAGGTTCGAATCAACCGGCCGTTCATCCTGCCGTCTCCGTCACGCCCCCAGACCATCAATCATCCCCATGCCGACACGTGATCGCCCAATGATCGACCACCTCCCCGCCCTCGACCACGTGGAACTGGCTGTACAGGTACACCGTCGTGCAGATATGTCGCGGCCCGAGCAGGATCAGCTCACCGATCGACGGGGCCGGCCCGTCGGCTTGCCATTCGCACGGCTGGTGCTCCTCGTTTGCGGACCCGGGCACCAACCCCGGCCGATCGATCACCACCGGCGGGCCTGGCAGGTCTCGACTCACGCCCTTTGACCCGGCGTCCAACGTCAGCCGATTCTCACCCGGCCGGCTGACCACTCGAGACGCCACCAGCGCACCAAACTCGAACCGCGCCCCGTCGATTTCGTTGTAGACCCCGTCCCACAGCAGCCACGTGCCCGGCGTGACCTCGTCGATGCCGTCGATGTCCTTGGCCACGATGAACGTCAGCGTCCCTGACGTGCTTAGAATCGGGGGCCCGTGGCACAACCCCTCGTCCGCGAGTTGTTGCTTCATCCGCAACGGCCCGGCCATGGCGGCCTCGACCAGCGGCCGACGCGCGCCCACGTCGCGCTCGCGAATGTGACCGTCGTACGCGTGCAGCCCCCGCAGCCGCAGGTGGGACATGCCCGCCACCGCCCGCGCGAGCTCGTCGGCCAGCGGACCCGGCGCCACGCCGGTTCGGTGCAGCCCCACGTCCAGGTCGATCAGCACGTCCGCCGGTCGGTCGTGTTCCTCGCAGGCCGCGTTCAGCGCCGCCGCCGCGCCCACGTCGTCCACCGTGACCTGTACGCCGACGTTGCGATGCCTCGCCAGCAAGGCCGCCAGCCGTTTCACCGGTGGGCCCACCAGCGGGTAGGCCAACTGGATGTCGTGGACGCCGCACTCGACCAGCAGCCGCACCTCGCTCACCGTCGCGCACTTGAACTTGTCGACCCCCCGCGCCATCAGCAGTTGAATCATCTGCTTGCACTTGTGCGTCTTGATGTGGGGACGGATTCGACCCAGCCCGCCCAGCAGTTGCTCCATCCGATCGACGTTGCGACGGATGACCGCCGGAAACGCCAGCAGACACGGCGTTTGAAGGGCGTTGGGGTTGGCCAGCCTGTAGTCGTCTGTGCTCATGGGACTCGTCGGCGCGACTAGTAGCTCATTCCGACGCGGTCGCAGATCCGCTTCAGCGCGGTTACGGCCTTCTCGAACAGCTCCGGACCCGTGTGGCCCTTGAACTGTCCCGCTGCGGCCAGGTGCGGCTCCAACGTCAACACGCCCTCGTAGCCCATCTGGTGCGCGCCGCGCAGCACCTTTTCCATGTCGCCGTCGCCCTCGCCGCTCGGTACGCACGGACCCGTCGAGCCCGCCACCTTGTCCTTGACGTGAAAGTGACCCACGTACTGCTTCAGTCGCTCCCACGCCGTCTCGAACACCGGCAGCGCGCCGTCGTTCACGAAATTGGCCGGGTCGAACGCCATGACCAGTTTCTCGCTGCGCAGCGTCTGGAACAGATCCTCGAGCTGCGGCGGCAGCGAGCCGTACAGGTTCGATTCGTTCTCCAACGCCAGCCTCACTGGCCGGTCGGCCACGTAATCGCACATCTGCTGTAACCGCTCGATCACCGTGTCCCGGTGATCCAGGATATCGCCGTTCTCCGGCGGGTAGAAACTGAACACCCGGATCAGGCCCGAATCGAAGAACGCCGCCAGATCGCATGCGTGCTTGAACTCGTCGAAGTGCGCGTCCAGGTCGCTGTCGATGGTGACCTTGCCGATCGGCGACCCGATGCAGGCGACGCCGAACCCGCGGTCGCCGAACATCCGCTTAAGGTCCTTGCACTGTGCGTCGCTCAGTTTCATCACGTTCGTGTCCCACGCGCCGCGG
>CAYOGX010000877.1:0-2911 GCA_964403235.1 uncultured Planctomycetales bacterium
CGCCTGAATCGCGGGGGCCAGACCACGCTCTTCGACTGAGGCTCGATCGCCACCACCATCAACCCCGTCGCATCGGCCAGCGGCTGATACATCGAAATGCTCTCGTCGCTCGCCGGCGCGTCTACGATCAGCACAGGCCAGACGCGATCATGGTTGTGACCCTTCGGCGCCGCGACCGCCATCTGGTATCGGCGCATGCCGCGCTTCACACCCGCCTGCTCGGCCTGCTTGCGGACACCGTCCGGCATGCTAATCGCCGTCAACGTGCCATTGCCCGGTTCCACGATGATCTCGTCGCGATTCGCCCTCTTCTTCTTCTTCTCGCCGAACCCAAACAACTGACCGAGGCTCGGAAGGGGCTCATTGCGGAACCGCAACAGGCCCAACGACGCCATCACCGCGGTGCTGCCCAGCGCCGATCGGTCCCGCGTGGTTGCCCGGATCACGAAAACCTGGTCCCCCGGCCGATCCATCACCAACACCGCGCCGAACCCCGGCGGATCCGCCCGGGTGTCCGGGAAACCCGCGACGAAGATCGTCCTGTCGAGAAACTCAATCGTCGGCTGAGGCATCGTCATGATATTGTCTTTCTGGGCCAGTTCCTTGCAGATTTTCCCCAGGTACTCGCTGGCATCCAGTTCCGTCGGCTCCGGACCCATGGCGATGGTCGTGCGCTTCTTGGGCGGGTCCGACAGCGTCAGAATGATCTTCGGGCCTTCCACCTTGCCGGACCAGCCCGGCGGGACGGGCAGCCCGAACCCCGCCTTCTGGTTCCACACCGGTTTGGGGATGGGGATGGGGACGGACCGGGACGCCTTCGGCCTACGGGCCTTGCGCTTCTTCCCTTTCTTGTCGGGCCGGGCGCCGCCCTTGTTGGCGCCGCCGTCCGCCTTGGCGGCAAACCCCGTTGCGGCACCGAGACCCATCATCGCACACGCCAGAATCGGCGCCAGCCAGAAACCAATACGATGTCCGTTCCTTTTCATTGTCGTCACCTCTTTACGTCCTCGCTCTTGTACGGCCTGGAGTGTACTTCAATGCAACCCGCGCGCCAATCTCCCGGGCCGTCGCCTCGTGGCTCCTCGCGGGCGCGTAGGTGGCGCTTCGCTGACGCGCGCCGACGATCACCCTCCGGCACCGACACAGGGACCCCTCTGTTCGACCACGATCGGACGCTTGTCTCCCGGTGCGCATTGGGCTAACCTTCGTCCAATGGGTGGCACGGACAAGCGAAGCCGAGGCACGAGGCTGAGCTTGGCCGTGAGAACGCGCGTGATCTCGAAAACACGATCAAGCCCCGACCTTGAAAGGTCGCGGCTTGATCGGGCCACCCTCGGCAAGCACTGGCGGACAGGCCGCCAGTGGCACACGTTTGGCTCGGATGCACGGGACCCGTCTGACATGGCCAATGCCCTTCGCGTCATGGTCTTGCGAGCAGCGGGGACCAACTGCGACGAGGAGACCGCCTACGCGTGGTCGATGGTTGGCGCCCGCGCGGAGCGCGTCCACATCAACCGCGTGATGGCCCGGCCGACGATGCTGCGTGACTATCAGGTGCTGACCGTTCCCGGTGGGTTCAGCTACGGTGACGACGTGGCCGCCGGGCGGATCTTCGCCAATCAGGCCATCCAACACCTGTCTGAGGAGCTGCACGGCTTCGTCGAGGCCGGCAAGCTGGTGCTGGGAATCTGCAACGGGTTTCAGGTCCTGGTCAAGGCCGGGCTGCTGCCGGGGCCGATGAACGAGTCAGACGCCGCCTCGACCCATGCACGCCAACCGGTGACGGTCACGTACAACGATTCGGCCAAGTTCGAGGATCGGTGGATCCATCTCCGGGTAACGTCGGACCGATGCGTGTTCCTCGAGCCCGGCGCGATGTTGGCCCTGCCGGTCGCGCACGGCGAGGGCAAGGTCGTCGCCGCCGACGAGGCGACGCTGAGCGCGCTGGGCAGTAACGGTTACGTCGCGGTTCGATACGTCGACGAGAACGGCCAACCGGGGCCGTATCCGATCAATCCCAACGGCAGTCAGGACGACATCGCCGGCCTGACCGACCGAACGGGGCGGGTATTCGGGCTGATGCCGCACCCGGAGCGGCACGCCCATCGGACACACCATCCGTACTGGACGTGTCGTCCGGCCGATGCCGAGCCCGACGGGCTGATGATCTTCCGCCGGGCCGTCGCTCATCTAAGTGCCTGACGGCCGCCGTCGCGCAGGCGTCACGGCTGGAGCCGACTTCATGAGCCAACGCGAACGTTTCCGCGCAACCTGCGCCCACGAACGACCCGACCGGCTGCTGTACAATGCCAGCTTCACACCCGATCTGCACAAACGCCTGGCCGATCATCTCGGTACGGACCAGTTCGCCGACCACTACGAGATGTTCGCACCGGTGAGCGTCGATCCCCAACCCCCGCCCGGCCATCAGCCGCCCGATTTCAGCGGGTACTACGAGGACGCCGACCTGCCCGAGGGCACGACGATCGACGCCGACGGCCCGGCGATGGTGCCGTCGGGGCTCTACCACTTTTGGGGCTACGTCAGCCCGCTGCGAAACGCACGGTCTCTGGACGAGTTGGAGGCCTATCCGCTCGACGACAACACCGATTACACGACCGATCACATGGCTGACGTGGTCGGCGAGGCCCACGCCGAGGGCCGTGTTGCCGTCGGGAACATCGTGCACATGTACGAGACGTCGTGGCAGATTCGTGGCTACGAGCAGTTCCTGATCGACCTGGTCACGCAACCCGAATGGGCCGAGTGCATCCTCGACAAGGTCGCCCGGCGGTGCAAGTTCCGCGCGGTCGCCGCCGCCGAGTCCGGTGTGGACTACCTGATGTGCGGCGACGACGTGGCCAACCAGAACAGCCTGATGTTCTCGATCGACCACTGGCGGCGGTTCATG
>CAYOGX010000878.1:0-2910 GCA_964403235.1 uncultured Planctomycetales bacterium
GCCCGGTCCCAGCGACAGCACGACCGGCTCGCCGCACTCGGGGCAACGGCCGTCCATGACGGCCCCGGTCAGGTTGTATCCGCAGGCCTCGCACCGGGGCGGGCGGCCGATGGGCGTCGTCGGCCGGTCGGCGCCGAGGCTCCGGAAGACCCCCCACAAAAACCATGCGACTGCGACGAGGCACCCGTACCCTATCGCAATATCAAGATGCCTGATGTACCACGGACGCCGCTGGTAGTACGCGTCCCACTGGGCCGCCCGTATGCGTTGGGTCGCGCGGTAGTCTTCCCACGCCTGCGAGTCGGCCGGCTCCCCCGGCGCGGGCTGGGGAACCTTCCCGTGCAACTGGTACGGCGTGGGGTTCTCCTGACGCCACGCCCGGTCCGCCCGGACGAGGGTTCCCACCCACAGCCCAGCCATCAGGATGACCAGCGCCAGGTGCGACGTCTGCTGCCACGTTCGCCGCAGCGCGCTGGAGACGCTGGCGCGGATCGACTCGTCCCGCGCGCCCCAGGGCGCCACGAGCAGCGCGAGCGCGACGAACCCGGCCTCAATGCTCACCGCGGTGGCCAGTACGACCACCGTCGACAACATGGGCGCACGGACGAGTTCGTCAATACCCTCCTCAAGCAGGTCAACCGTCGTGGCCAGCGTATCCCAGTGGCGGCCCCGGTCGGAGGCCTCGATCCAGCCGGCCAGCACGAGCACCACGCCGACCCCGACGAGGCCCGCCAGCCAGTGAACCGCATACGCCCGGCTCAGCGTCACGTGGGCCGTTCGCCGCGCCGTCGTCGCCGGCAACAACCACCCGACCAACGGCGCCGCGATCGCCGGCCAGTGCTTGTCACGCCCCCGAGCCTGCAGGGCGGACGTCGGGTCAGGCGCGGTTGCGCCCGGCTGACCTTGTTCGCTGGGATCGATGGTGTCCATCCGCTTCCCTACCACTGTCACCGACTCTTACGAAGCAGTTCGTAGGCATCAACGGTTCAACCCAGCTCGGTCTTCAGTCGGTCGCGGAGTTCGGCCAACAGCTTGAACGCGGTTCGGGCCGCCGGTTCCGACAGCGAGCCGGTGCCGCAGCTTGGGGTGAGCAGGGATTGACGGACGACCTGGTCGGCTGGGATCCCCTTGGCGGTCAGGGCGTCGAGGGCGTCGGCCCAGACCTGGTGCAATTGCTCGACGGTCTCGGTGCCGGTGGCGACGAGGGTGGGCACGAGTCCCCAGGCCAGCAGCCCGCCGCGGTCGAGGAACGCTGCCAACGCCTCCGGATACAACGCCAGCGACGCGGCGTACTGGAACGCATCGAAGCTGACGACGTCCACGCGACTGCGCAGGAACATGGCCCAGTCGGTGTTGCCGCAACAGTGCACACCGGCCACGACGCCGTCGGCTTGAAGCGGCTCGACGGACTGGTTGATCGCGCCGATGACCTGCTCTTCGTTGATCGACACGTACGCCGACGATCCGAAGGCCGACAGGACCGGTTCGTCCAACAGGATCACCACACGGTCGCAGTGGTCGCGCAGCCGCGCCGCCTGCCACCGCGCCTTGACCTCGACGAGCTTGATCACACAGTCGAACACGTCGGCGTCGTAGCAGATGGGGCGTTGGTCCTGGTCGTTCAGGCCGAGCGCCATCGTCATCGGGCCGGTCACGTGGCCCTTCAGTTGGGGATGGCGTCGGCCCGTGGCGCTCAATTCGTCGAGGAAGGCGTACAGCCCGGCCGCGTGCTCCGGTGAGGTGTGTCCCAGCTCGAGATCGCCGGCGAGGTAGCGTTCATAGAACGCGGCCAGCGCGTCGGCCTTGCGATCCGGGTCGGACAGGTCCAGCCAGACCCGCTTGTCGGCAAGCGAGATCTGGAGGCACGGCAGGGCCTCGGCGAACTGGGGGACCATGAGCTCGCGGAAGTCGCGCCGGGGCAACTGAGGCCAGAATGACAGGTCCAACCGCGCGTCCGCCACGAAACGGCAAGCCGTGTCGATGTCCAGAAACGGCAGAGACCCGATCCCCGTGCTGGCGAGCAATCCGTCCATGACAACCACCCCGACCAGCGGACGCACCCCCAACGCCATGAAAGGTTACCGGCCGGATGCCGTCCCCTGCAAGGAGCGGCGATTCGCGGCCGCATTGACCCTCCCGTCCACGGTCCGTTAGGATGCATCTGACGGGCCGTTGGAGCGTGACCGCGACCATGGATACGGCAACCGAAGCCAACCTTCATCACGACCTGCGTACCATCGTTGGCGACGACGGGCTGATCACCCGACCCGAGGAGCTCCTGCCGTACGAATGCGACGGGCTGACGATCGCGCGGGTGCCGCCGTCGGCGGTGGTTTTTCCGCGGGACACGGGCCAGGCGGCGGCGGTGATCCGGGCGCTGAACGAGCACGGCGTGCCGTTCGCGCCGCGCGGGGCGGGCACGTCGCTGTCGGCGGGGACGCTGGCGGTCCGGGGGGCGGTCCAGATCGGCACGTCGCGGATGAACCGCATCCTCGACGTCGACCTGCGCAACCGGCAGATGCGGGTACAGGCGGGCGTGGTGAACCTGCGGGTCACCGAGGCGGTAGAACCGGATGGGTATTTCTTTGCGCCCGATCCGTCGAGCCAACCGGCGTGCACGATCGGGGGCAACGTGGCCTACAACTCAGGCGGGCCGCATACGCTCAAGTACGGCGTGACGGTCAACCATCTGCTCGGCGTGACGCTGATCACGCCCGACGGCGAGATCGTCGAGGCCGGCGGCGCTGCCGAGGACCCGATCGGCTACGACCTGACCGGCGTGATCTGCGGGAGCGAGGGGACGTTCGGGCTGATCACCGAGGCCGTGGTCCGGCTGATGCCGGCCGCCGAGGCACATCGCACCATGCTGGTCGTCTTCGACGGCACGGACGACGCCATCAACTGCGTCAG
>CAYOGX010000879.1:0-2908 GCA_964403235.1 uncultured Planctomycetales bacterium
GTGGCCTGGTCGCTGCCGCTCGCGACGACGGGCACGCCTATCATCGCCGACGTCGACGGCGACGCGACGGGCGAGGTCCTGCTGGTGGGCAGCGACGGTCGGCTGCGCGTGATCGGGCAGCGCAGGACGCCCAGGTGACGGGGATCACATCGATGGATTCAGCAACAAGGCAAGGCGGCGGGACACCATTCGCCGCGGCGTTGGCCGTGGCGATGGGATCCGCTGGTCTGGCATCTGGCGTGTGTCATGCAGCCGGTGCGAAACCAGCCGCGCCTGGTTCGGTGGTGTCGGCGCTTTGTCTGCCGGAACGGCATCCGTATCTGGCCCTGACGCGGCAGGACATCGCGCGGGCGAAGGAACGGGCGGCCAAGTTCCCCTGGGCCCAACGGGCGATGAAGCGGCTCGTCGACGAGGCGAACGGCGTGGTCGCCAAGCCGTTCGGCAAGCTGCCCAAGCAGGGCGATTGGGGACATCGCAGCCTGTCCAGTCGGATGTTCACGATCGGCGTGGCGCACGCGCTGACGGGCGATCGGCGCTACGCGGAGTGGGTTCGCGACGGCCTGATCGCCTACGCCGACGTCTACCCGTCCCTGCCGCTGTGGCGGAAGCGATGCAAGATGCTGTCGGCCTCGCCGCTGATAAAGGCGACCTGGTTCGTGCCGCTCGTGCAGGCCTACGACCTGGTAGCCGACAGCGACGCGTTCACCGACGAGCAGCGACGGCACGTGGAGGACGACCTGCTGCGGGCGGCGATGGTGTGTTTCGTGATCGAGGATTTCGACAAGGACGACCGCATCAAGGACCTGCACTACCGCTGCTACAATTTCCAGGCGTGGCACCTGTCCGCGATCGGTCTGGCGGGCCTGGCCGTCCGGGACCTGGACCTGGTGGAATACGCCGTCAACAGCCCGTACGGGTTCAGGCACCTCGTCGCCCACGACATCCGCGATGACGGGCTGTTCTGGGAGCGGTCGATCGGCTACCACCATTTCGTCATCTCCGCGCTGCTGCCGTTTACCGAGGCGATGATGCACTGCGGCGTCGATCTGTACCACCTGTCGGTGCCCAACGACCGGTCGAAGGACGAGGACTGCCACTACGTCACTGACACGAGCGACAAACCCAAGTCGTTCCGTTTCATGTTCGAAGCGCCCTTCTACGCGATGTTCCCCGACCGGACCTACATCGCCATGGGGGACAGTAGCCGGGGCCCGCTGCGTGCGGGTTCCCGGTACCTGATCGCGTACCATCGGTATCGCGACCCCGAGCCGGCATGGCTGCTGCGCCGGGACGTGCCCATCTCCCAAGGCCTCGTGAACCGCGGCCGCGTCGGGTTCTTGCACTATTACCACTACAACTATCGCTACGAGGACATCCGGTTGAACGGCCGACCCGTGACGTGGGGACGCTGCGACGCGACGTATGAACAACAAGGCAATGCCCTGCTCGCAAACGACGGCGGCGCGAGGCAGCCGGATCGCTATCTGCTCAACGACGCCGACCTGGGCGATTTCGTGCTCGAGTGGACGATGACGCGGCTGGCCAAACCGCCCAAGGACGACCGCGCCTGGGTCGTCTTCCATGTGGACGCCAGGAATCCGGACCATCGAAAGACGTTCGCGCTGCCGTCGTATGTGCCAGACCTCGACCGCCCCTACCGGCACCGACTGGCGGTCGCGGGCGAGCAGGTCAAGCTGAGCCAGGACGGCAAGCTCGTGACCACCCGACCCGACATTTACAGTGCCACCCCCGGTTGGCAGTGGCTGATCTACGACGCGCCGCAGGCCGCGGACGGACGGGGCGGCGCCGCCGATGCGGCGTTGTGGCGAGATGGAACGTTCGCCAACACGGGCGTGTTCAAGAACGGTTGTTCGCTGTTCCCATCGAGCGGCCTGGCGGTACTGCGGCAGACGGCGGGCGATTTCACGAGGGACGAGACCGCCACGGCCGTTGCGCTCAGCTACGGTCCCTACGGCGGCGGGCACGGTCATCCGGACAAACTCAGCATGGTCGTCTACGCGCAAGGCCGGCAGTGGATCCCCCATTTCGGCAGCATGCCCTACGAGAGCAAGTGGAAGGCCCAGTGGACGAGCCATACGATCAGCCACAACACCGTCGTGGTCGACGGGGTCTCGCAGAAGCCGACGGGCGAGCGGAACCCCGGCTGGCCGGCCGATCACGGGCGGTCGAAGGTGCTGGGCAAGTTGGAACGGTTCGACCCGCAGCGCAAGTTCTGTTCAGCTTACTGCACGAGCGCTTACGACGGGCTGACGCTCAAACGGGCTGTGCGGCTGGAGGGCCGTTGTGTGGTGGACGTATTCGACATCGAGCCGACCGCGCCGTCGGCCAGTCCACGGGCTCGCCAGTTCGACTACGTCTTGCACATCGATGGCAAGCTGTCCGACAACAGCGTGAAACTGGCGTCGGCCAGCGGGGCACTGGGCGACAAGTGCGGCTACCAGCACATTCAGCCGCGTCAGACAGGAACGACCAGCGCCGTTGCCGCCCTGACGTTCTCGGCAGGGACGAAACAGCTTCGGATCTGGATCGTGCCGACGGACGGCGTGCCGACGGCCGTCATCGTCGCCGACGGGCTGACCAACAGTCCCGGCGCGAAGATGCCGATGCTGCTCCTGCGACGCAAGGGCACGAGGACGACGTTCGCGACAGTGCTCGAGCCGATCGACCCGGCCAATCCGCTCCGCGCGGTTCGGCTCGACAAGGGCGACGTGGTGTTGGAACGGACATCCGGTCAGGACCGGGTGCCGCTGCACTGAAGGTTGGCCGTCGGGCGGCATGATGCTGTAGGCTAAACTGCCTGTAGCAAAGGCTGAACAGTAGGAGTATGAGAACACCCATAGGGTGGCCCACCGCTTCAGAGGAATGCGCGCATTGGGATCTTGTATTG
>CAYOGX010000880.1:0-2908 GCA_964403235.1 uncultured Planctomycetales bacterium
GTTCCACGGCCCACAGCAGATCGTTGGGGTCCGGGTTGGCCTCGGTCAGCAGGTTCGACAGCTCTTTCGAGACGAACTCCGGCGGGGCCTGGCCGTCCGCGCGTCGCAACTCAATAATGTGCCGTCGCAGCGAACCTGCCCGTTCGCTTCCGGCAGCGACGGCCTTGCCGAACTGCTCCGCCGCCTGCTTGGTGTCATCGATCCATCGATACGCCTCGCCCATCTGTTCATGGACCGTGGCCGTGCCCGGCAGTCCCGCCGCCAGCGCGCGACGATGGTGGCGGATGACCCGCTTGGCGTTTTCCGGATCGTGTCGTCTGAGGGGCCGTTCGGCCATGAAGATGGTTTCGGCCAGCGCCCGGTAGAGCGCGCCGCGGTGCGCTTTGGTCAGCCGTTCATCCTCGAGGAGTTTCTGGGCCAGCTCGCCGGCTTCAACGAGGAACCCGCCGACACGCAGCGCCGCGATCTGATCGAGCTGATGCTGGAACGTGGGAACCGGTTCGGGAGGTCGCACGCGGTCGAAGGCGAGGACCAACAGAAGGATTGACAGGCCCAGCAACGGCACCTGCCATCGTGTGGACAGGGTCCGCTTGAGCTCCTCGAGCGAGTTGGAAACGCCCATCCTGAGCATCGTTTGCCTCGTCTCCAGACAAGGCCTGGCCGGTGAGTCAAGTCACCCGGCTGTGCCGGCGCGACTGCCCTGGCCAGTCGCCCAACTTGATCGCTGAGCACCTCGGCGTTGTGTGAGCCTGGCTTGCCGCGTGGGTCAACGGCGGGCGCGGCGGGCTGCCCGATCGGAGGGCAACCGGTCCGACGTGCCACACATCCCAAATATCGGCTAGGGGCCCAATCGACGGCGAGACCGATTTGGGAATATCCGACCCCTTCGAGCCACGGCGATAAGTCGCCCGCAGATGAGGGGGCCGATGCCCAAGCTGTTAACAGACATCGGCATTGGGGCCATAATTTTTGACTTCTCCGGCCAACCGACCGATAAGAACTCAAGCGCAGCTTCCCGTCGGGGCGGAGCGAACGTGCATCGTGCGCTTTGACAGGAGCCCACCGTGAGCAGCCCACGGTCCCAATTCATCGTCGTCAGCGACGACACCGAGATCCTAGAGGCCTGCCGGGCCGTGACCGACCAGGTCGACCAGCTCGCCCAGGCCCAACAGGTGCTCGAGCCCGATCTGCTGCCCAATGCCATGGGTCTGAACGACTGGATCGTGCTAGATACAGATTATATAGATCTCAAGGGCCACCCATGGTACAAAACGCTCGGCCGTCTGCCGGGACAAGTGATCGTGACCGGCAGCGAGGGGCAGCGCCGCGACGCCCAGCCTCACTGGGCGAACGCAGGCCAGTATCTGGTAAAAAATGATCTCGAACGCGGACTAGGGCGACTCTTCGACGGAGTCGACCGGCCGAAGGACCCGAGCCAGGTCCCGCGCCCCGACCAGGCCGACACGGAGCCCCGCGAGCACGGACCTCTCGACGAGGTGACGCTGGCCCGGCAGCTCGGTGAATTCGCCCGACGCATCGCCGTGCTCGACCGCGACCGTATCGTCGACACCTGCCTCGAGCAGCTCTCATCCCGGTTCCGGGCGCGACTGGTCAGCCTCTACGTGCTCGACGATCAGCAAGAGCACCTCGAGCTGGTGGGCAAGACCCATCCGCATCCCATCGACGAGAAGATCCGTCTGGACCAGAACGAGCAGCAGCCGATCGTTCAGGCCGTCAGGTCGCGCCAAGCCGTCCTGGCCGAAGCATGGAACCGGACCGCCGCCCGGTTGGACCGGGACATCCGCGGACCCCGCGGCGAGCCGACCCGTAGCCAAGCCTGCACCATCGCCCCTATTACCGCGGGCAACCGGGTGATCGGCGTGGTCCACCTGGCCGATCCGGCCCATCCGTCCGGCTTCGACGCGCGGTATGTCGAGCTGATCGAGCCGATCTGCGACCTGATGGGCGCGGCCTTGAACAACGCTCGGGTTTTCCAGGAGGTCCGACAGCAGGCCCGCACGGACGGGCTGACCGGTCTGGCCAACCGGCGCACGTTTGTGGCACAACTGAACATGGAGGTCATGCGTGCCCGCCGGTACGGGACGGCCCTGTCGCTGGCGATGATCGACATGGATGGCCTGAAGGAGGTCAACGACCTGTACGGGCATCTCGCGGGCGACGCCGCGCTCCAAGAGGCGGCTGAGCGGATCGGTTCCACCCTTCGCGAGATCGACGTGGCCGCCCGCTACGGCGGCGACGAGTTCGCCGTCATTCTGCCCAACACCGACCTGGCCCAGGCCCGGCGCGTGGCCGATCGACTCATCGCCGAGATGACCGGGCGCCCCTGCCTATGGCAGGGCAACGCGTTCGTCATCACGTGCAGCATCGGCGTGTGTGGCTACCAGGACCAACCCACGGGCACCGCCCTGATTGAAACCGCCGATGTCGCCCTGTATGCGGCCAAGTCCCACGGCAGGAGCTGCGTCGCCGCGGCGTCGGATTAGACTTCGCATCCGTTCCCAGGAGACGAAGCCGGTCTGGCTGCGTCGTAACAACGCGCGATGCCAGAGCCAAGCCACCCGGAAGCGCAACACGTGCAGCGCTTGGGTGTTCATCGGGACACCGTAATAGCGGATGGGCCCGCTGACCACCGAGCGCAGCCACTGGCCGACCACTGGGACCGGGTCGTGCAGACGCCGGCGGTGCGTGGCCTCGTTTCCGGTCCGCTCGGCTTGACGCATGCTGGGCTTGGCCTCCCCTCACTTGGTCATGTCACCTCAGCGGCAGGATTGGACGATCCTGCCGGGGGCCTTAATGAGTCGGACGTCGGGTTGTCATCCTGGAGATGGGTGTTCGAGTTCCGTAGGGGCACCAATCACGACAGTACGCAAGGGATCGCAACCCCATG
>CAYOGX010000881.1:0-2908 GCA_964403235.1 uncultured Planctomycetales bacterium
CTGCCGGCCGGCAATACTACATGATAGCGCGCCCGGGCCCTCCGACAAGGGGTTTCCTCAAGATACCACAGGCGGCATCCCCAGTTGAGGTGGCCTCGTCGTCGGCGATTGCGTGCCATGGGTGGTCTGGGTTTCCCTGGCCGTCTCCAGGCCGACCTTGAGTGGCGGAGCGATCCAACACGTCATATGATGTGCTCGTCTTGAGCCGCGGCCCGAACGTCCGGACGCAGTACGTGGCGCATGGATGGGTTGTCCCACCCGTCGCGCCAGGAAAATGGTGGTCGATGACGCGCGCCACACAACCGATGCACCCGGCTACAACGACGCGCCCCGACGACGTTCCCCTCCTGGCGATGCGCGGCATCGACAAGTCGTTTCCCGGCGTCCGCGCTCTGCGAGAGGTCGACCTAACGTTGCACGCGGGCGAGGTGTTGGCGCTGGTCGGCGAGAACGGGGCGGGCAAGAGCACGCTGATCAAGGTCCTCAGCGGCGCGCACCTTCCGGACGCCGGGTCGATCCACATCCACGGCCAACCGGCCGCGATCGGCAACCCGATCGACGCGCAGCGCGCGGGCGTCGCGGTGATCTATCAAGAGTTCAACCTGGTGCCGTCGCTGAGCGCACGGGAGAACATCTTCCTCGGCCAGGAGCGGACCCGCGCGGGGTTCCTGCGACACCGCGACGAGCATCGGCGGGCGGCGGCGCTGTTCGAACGGGTGGGCGTGCCCGTCGACCCCGACGCGCCGTGCCGGACGTTAACCATTGCCCAGCAACAGGTGGTCGAGATCGCCAAGGCCCTGTCCCTGGACGCGCGGATCATCGTCATGGACGAGCCTAGCGCGACGTTGACCGGACAGGAGGTCGCACGGCTATTCGCCGTCATCCGCGACCTGCGGGCACAGGGCATCGGCGTGGTTTATATCAGCCACCGCCTCGACGAGGTGTTCGAGATCGCCGACCGGGTGATGGTCATGCGCGACGGGGAGCACATCGCCACGCGTCCCATCGCCGAGATCGACCGCAATGGCCTGATCGAGAGGATGGTCGGCCGGAAGGTCGAGAACGAGTTTCCCAAGCAGCACGCCCCCATCGGTAAGGAGCGGCTGGTCGTACGAAACCTGAGTCGCGGCGAGAAGGTCCGCGACGTCTCGTTCGGCGTCAAGCGCGGCGAGGTCCTCGCCATGACCGGGCTCGTCGGCGCGGGTCGGACGGAGACGGCCCGTCTGATCTTCGGCGCGGACCGACCGGACGCCGGCACGGTAGAGTTGGACGGCCGACGCCTCGACGTCCGCAGCCCCCGCGACGCGATCCGCAACGGCATCTGCCTGTTGACCGAGGACCGCAAGGCCCAGGGACTGGTGCTCGGGTTGTCGGTTCGGGAGAACTTCGCGCTGCCCAACCTGGGACAGTGGAGCCGGATGGGGTTCGTGATCCACCGTCGGGAGCGCGAGGTCCTCGGGCGGTACGTGCAAAGCCTGGACATCAAGATCCCCCACCAGGACCAGTTGGCCAGGAACCTCTCGGGCGGGAACCAGCAGAAGGTCGTGTTGGCCAAGTGGCTGGCGTCCAACTCCGAGGTCGTCATCTTCGACGAGCCGACGCGGGGTATCGACGTGGGGGCCAAGTACGAGATCTACCTGCTCATCAACGAGCTGGCCGCCCAGGGCAAGGCGATCGTCATGATCAGTTCCGAGTTGCCCGAAGTGCTGGGCATGTCCGACCGCATCCTGGTCATGCACGAGGGCCGGATCACCGGTGAGATCACCGACGTAGCCGCCGCCACACAAGAGCAGATCATGAACCTGGCCGTCGGCTGAACGAAGCGAAACACGCATGGCGGAATCAAAGCTCAAGACAACGCTGTCCCGGTTCACGTCCGACTATGGCATGCTGCTGGTCCTGCTGCTGCTGTGCGTCTATTACAGTTGGGTGACGTGGGACGAGCAGCACCCGACCGGCGCGGCGGCGGGCGAGCAACTGGCGGCAGACATCGTCGGGCGATTCGAGGCGCCGGCCCGGGTGATCGTGGTGGCGCGGAGCCATCAGGAGGACGCCGCCTTCGCCGATACGCTCCGCGACCGGCTGACGGCGGCGGGCCTGACCGTGCTGGCGACGGTCAAGGGCCAGCCCGCCGACGCGCGGGCGGCGTTGGGGCGGGCCGTCGCCGACCACACCCCGCCGGCCGTCATCGCCTGCAACCAAAGCACCGCCGAGTGGGGCGTCTTTGACCACCTCGCCCGCGACTTCGGCCCGTTGGCCAAGACGCAGATCCTCACGCCACGCACCTACTGGTGGCCGAACTTCCTCAAGACCGACAACCTGCTCAACGTGGCCAACCAGATCGTCGTCATCGCCATCCTGGCGATCGGTATGACGATGGTCATCATCACCGGTGGGATCGATCTGTCGGTCGGCAGCCTGATCGCGCTGTCGGCGTGCGTATCGGCGCTGCTGATCCGCGACGTGGCCGGGGCCGAACAGGCCGGCGCGTTCGGCATGGTCGTCTGCTGCCTGGGCGGGATCTCGGTCTGCGCAGCCATGGGGCTGTTCTCAGGGGTGATGGTGACGTTGTTCGCGATCCCGCCGTTCATCACGACGCTGGGCATGATGCTGGTCGCCAGCGGGCTGGCCTACATCATCGCCGAGGGCCAGTCGATCTATCAGGTCCCCGACACGTTCGTCTGGCTGGGTCGGGGCGCCGATCTGTTGGCGATCCCCAACGCCGTCCTGCTGATGGTAATCCTCTACGCCGTCGCGCACGTCATGATGACGCGGATGTCGCTGGGTCGACACATCTACGCCGTCGGCGGCAACCGAGAGGCCGCCCGCCTGTCGGGCGTCCCGGTCAGACGGGTCCTGCTGTTCGTCTACACGGTGTGCGGCGCGCTGGGCGGGTTGGGCGGCGTGG
>CAYOGX010000882.1:0-2906 GCA_964403235.1 uncultured Planctomycetales bacterium
ACCCCGGGCCGCTGGCGTGCGCGGCGCTTCTGGCGGGTTTGGCGGTCATGATCGTTTGGGGCGAGCCGTACATACGCGAAGTTGCGCTGCCCAGGTCGATCGTCGACCTGCGAGGGGCGCTCCTCGTGGGTCTGGGGATCATGATAGCGGTCGCGGCGGTCAGCATGCAGCTCCGCCGCACCATCGTCGGTCGTTGTGCCGCCGGGTTCGTGGGTCTGGCGAAGTGGCCGGCGCTGGTCCTGACGGTGATCTCGCTGGGCATCCAGTGGCACACCCGGTCCCGCATTCAATCGGCCGACCGCTTCTGGCCTCAGACGACATCGCGACCCGCGGGCAAGCGATCTGGCATGGCCCCGGATGTCGTCTTCGTCGTGTTCGACGCCCTCCGCGTGGATCGACTGGGCTGCTACGGATACCACCGCCCGACGAGCCCCCACATCGATGCCTTTGCCGCCGACGCCGTGCAGTTCGAGAACGCCATCTCGCCTTCTCCCTGGACCGACCCCGCCCATGCCTCCCTCTTCACAGGCCTCTATCGTTCGCAGCACGGCGTTGGGCATGACCGCGAATGGCTCGACGATCGGTTCGTCACCCTGGCTGAGGTTCTTGGCGACCAGGGCTACCAGACCATTGCCCTGTCGAACAATCCTCACGTCTCACCGTTCGCGAACCTCACGCAGGGCTTCCAGGAATACCGCGCGCCGTATCGACTGTCCTTTCCGATGCGCAGCTGCGTGTACCAGTTCGCAAAGCAGCTCTGCGTCAAGGAGGACGGCCCCTTGGGGTGGGTGCTCGGCTGGTGGTTTCCTTTTGACGCCGGGGGGCGACCGACCACGCATCTGGTCGCCGACTTCCTTCGGCGGCGCGACCCGTCGCGCCCATTTCTGCTGTTCATTAACTACATGGAGCCTCACGGCCCTTATGAACCGACCAGGGCCTACAGAAGGGCTTTCCTTGAGCCGGACGATCTGGCCTATTCATACCAGATCAATCAGAGCCTCCTGGCCGGCTTTCAATACATGCTCAGGTCCAAATCCGACTACACCCCGCGAGACTTGACGATCCTGTCGGACTTGTACGACGCACGGGTCCGCGAGGTGGACGACCATTTCGCCGACCTGATCCACCTGCTCGCCGCCGAGGTGAACCTGGACGACACCGTCATCATCCTGACAGCCGACCACGGCGAGAACCTGGGTGAGCATCATCTGATCTGGCATAGTTTCTCCATCCACAACACGCTCCTTCACGTGCCCCTCATTGTCCGTTGGCCTCGGGCGCTGCGCCCGCAACGCGTCGAGCGAATCGTGGAAACGAGCGACCTGTTCCCTACCATCACAGTTTGGGCCGGCGCCGAGCCCACGCAATCGGGCAAGGTCATGGCCCGCTCGCTGGCCGAAGCGCTGCAATCCACGCCCCGAAGCGATGCCCGCAGCGCCTTCGCCGAGTGTCTCTACCCACCCATGTGGGCGCTTCACCTTGTCCAGCACCACGATCCGACGTTTGACCCCGATCCATGGTTGGGGAAGTCTCGGGCCGTTGTCGGGAGACGGTTCAAGTTGATCCTTCGCACCGACCGACGCGCCGAACTCTACGACCTGTCGACGGACCCCGGCGAGCAACACGACCTGGTACGCGCGCATCCCGCCGAGGCGGCCCGTCTCCGGAAACAGATCGCGGATTGGTCCCGTTCGTTCAAGCACTTCGATCCGAACGAGGCCACCGGCCTGGGGCGCTATCGCCTCACCAACGAACAGAAGCGTCGACTTCGAACCCTTGGATACGTGCAATGATGGAACCGGATACGGCCGTTTTCCAGCCGGTCCATTCAGGTATAATGACCGGTTAACGTCAGGTCAGACGACGGGGACGTTTCGCGACGTCAGACATTATCAGGCGAGGTGCTGCAATGGCACGACCGGGCTTGCCATCCGATCGCGATCGGCCCGTTCTCACGCCGGCGATGCGCCGCAACCTGGTGGAGCGGCGGATCGTCGAGGCGATGGAACGTGGCGAGTTCGACGGCCTGCCAGGCGCGGGCAAGCCGCTCCATATCGACGCGCCGCCTCCGGTCAACGAGGACTTGTGGTGGGCGTTGAAGCTGATGCGCCAGGCCAACGTCGTTCCCGACGAGGTCCGCTACCGCAAGCGGATCGACGAGCTCCGCGCCCGACTGGATACAGCGGCCGACGAGCGGCAGGTCATCGCGATCGTACGCGAGCTGAACGAACAGATCCGAACGCTCAACGGAATGGGGACAAACGTCATCCCCACCACGTTGACGACGTTTGATGAGGCCGACGCGCTCGCCCGGTGGCGGCGGCGGGCGGAGGCGTCGGGGGAGGGCCCCAGCCATGCGAACGGAGAGTCGTCGAATTACGTGTGAGGTCTGCGGCCTGAGCTATCCGGCAGACATGTGGCGGGCGAACACGGGCTACTGTCCGAACTGCGATCAGCCTTACGGGCCCAACGCCCGGAAGCTGCTCGATCTGCCCAGGGCCGACCTCGATCCGGACGAGGCCATCGTCGAGAAGCCGCCCACGCCGCGGGGCGATGACGAACGATACGCCTGACCGCCCCGCTTGCCACCGCCGGCTCCCCCGCCAGTATGACGAGCGCGCGGTCTCGGACTTCGTACTTCTGCGGCCATCACGACGTGAGGGTCGCGCAGACGAGGTCGCCCACCTCGGTGGTGGTGTACCCCATCTGCCCGGCGCTGAGGGATTTGAGCTTCGGGGTGGTCTGCATGACGGCCTGTTCGATCCGGCGGGCCGCCTGCGCAAGAGGGCCGTTGCGCGTCTGAGCGCCCGCGTTCTCGAGCAGCATCGCCAATGCGCAGATCGCCGCCAGCGGGTTGATGACGTTCTGGCCGGTGTACTTCGGCGCCGAGCCGCCGATGGGCTCGA
>CAYOGX010000883.1:0-2904 GCA_964403235.1 uncultured Planctomycetales bacterium
CGCCGTCGACTCCGACGCGATCGGGATCGAGTACGACCCGTCCCACCTGCACTTCCAGATGATGGACTACGTGGGATTGGTGCAGGACTATGGGGATCGGATCTACCACGTACACGCCAAGGACACGGAGATCTTCTGGGATCGGCTCCGCGAGAACGGCATCTTCTCGAGCGGCTGGTGGCGGTTCCGCGTGCCGGGGTGGGGGGAGATCAACTGGATGAAATTCATCTCCGCCCTGCAGGACGTGGGCTACGACGGCGGGATCGCGATCGAGCACGAAGACGGCGTCTACTCGGGCAAGCGGTTCGAGGAAGGCCTAAAACTCGGCTACAACACACTCGCGCCCCTGCTGGTGCGATAGCGCCGCGGCCGGCGGACGCCCATGCCACCAAGTCACCCGCACGCATCAGCACGCACCCCTACGCCCTTGGGCTCCTGGAAGGGCACGTCACCTGATAGGATAGCGTCTGGTTGATGGTCCAAAGACCTCAGCAGGGCGAATCGTAGGGGACGCGCGGCGTTGAATCCCGTCAATCAGACATCATCACCGCCTCGGCCGGATCGGACCCACACGCCGATCCGCCAGATGATCGTTTGCATGGCGGTCGTCTTTGCGGTGGCTGTGCTGGCGCGGGTTGGGTGGACGGTCCTTCGATGGTCGGCGGCCGGCGACGGTCCCGGCCTGCTGTTCCCCGACGAACACGACTACTGGGCGGGCGGTGTGAGCCTGGCAGGTGGGGACGGGCTGGTCGACGCGGACGGTCGGCGAGCCACCCGCATGCCTCTGTATCCCGGACTGCTGGCGCTGTTCACCGAGATGCCTGACGGCGCGTGGTGGGCCAGGCTGCTGCAGGGCCTGCTCGGCGCCCTAACCGCGCCGTTGATCGCCGCCCTGGCCTGGCGGCTGGCCGGCCGACGCGCCGGCTGGCTGGCCGGCGTGCTAGCAGCCGTCGACCCTTTCTCCGTCTACTTCAGCCAGCTCCTCGTGACCGAGACGCTGTTCACCACCGCGCTGGCGGGGTTCTGGGCGGTCGCATGGCCGATCGGACTACCGGACGGCCGACGGCGGTCGTGGCGTTGGCCCGTGGCCGGCGCGCTCTTCCTCGTGATGGTCTATCTCCGACCGGCCACCATCGGTCTGATGCCTATCTGGGCCGTCTTCGTCGCCGTCGCCGCCCGCCGCGCGGGGGGTAACTTCGCCGGGTTGATCCTGATGGGCACGATGTTGGTCGCCGGCCTGATGCCGTGGGTGTGGCGAAACAACGAGGTGCTGGACAAGCCCGTGTTGCTGACGACGCGCTTCGGGATCAGCCTGTACGACGGCCAGGGCCCCCACGCGGACGGCAGCAGCAACCTTGGCTTTACCCGCGCGATGGACGCGCACATGCTGGGCGAATGCGAATGGAATCAATGGTTCCGCAACGAGGCCTTTAAGGCCATGCGGGCCGATCCTGCGCGCGTGTGGCGCCTGGCATGGGTCAAGGCCGGCAGGATGTGGGACCCTCTGCCTCATGCGCCCCGGGCCCAATCGAGGGTGATCAAGGCGATCAGCGCCGGATGGTCGCTGGCGGTGTTCGCCCTGGCGATCCCGGGCCTGTGGCATTGGCGCCGGCGCATCGGCGCGTCGCTGTTGCTGCTGCTCCCGGCGATCCATCTGACGGCTTTGCACATGATCTTTGTGGGCAGCATCCGCTACCGTCTGCCGGTCATGCCGCTGATCGAGGTGCTGTCGGCAGTGGGACTGTGCTGGCTGTTGGGCCTGATCAGGCCGAGGTGGCGGCCGACGGCGCCGCCCTCGGAACCGCAGGTCGGGGATCACCGGCCGCGCTCCTGGCTGGAGCGGCTGTTCGACGCGGCGCGCTACGGCCGACGACCCGTCTCCCTGTGGCGGCGACGGTTGGCCATGGCCGGGCTGCTCGCCCTGGCGCTCGGTTACTACGGCTATCAGTACTTCACCAGCGACGAGCGAATCCGGCAGCAGGCGGTCGAGTTTCTCGAACGGTTCACGGGGGGCGAGGTCCGTATCCGACAGGCGCGCTTCGCCCTGTTCAGTGGCATCTCGTTGCGCGACGTCATGATCGCCATGCCCAGGCACATCAACTTCGACCCGACGGCCGAGACGTTCGAGCAGCGCCAGGTCTTCGCGGCCGTCACGCTACAGCTCCAACACGAGCCGTTTGGGCTGCTGACGGGCCGACTACGGGTCCCGGAGATCGTCGCCGACCAACCGACGGTCACACTGGTCAAGAACGCCGAACACGGTCGCTACACGTACAATTGGCAAGCGCTGTTCCCACCGCAGCCCGTCAGGCTCAGGCGCCGGCGCGGCGGCCGGCCGGTCGTGCGAATCCGCAACGCCCGGGTCCGCATCGTCGAAATCATCAGCGGCGAACGACAGATCGAACCCGACATCGATCTCAGCGCGCTGGCGCTGCCCGACCCCCATCGTTTCGAGACCTATACCATCCCGTGGCGTAAGAGCGGCGAGCAGCCCGAGCGCGGCAAGCTGTTCTACAACCTCAAGGTCGGCACCTACAGCGGCCAACTGCCCACGCTGCCCGTCACGACCGTCAAGGCCACCTTGCCCCCACGTTACACGGAATGGCTCGAGACCCTCGAGATCGCCGGCCAGATCAAAGCCGAGCACGTCCATTACGACAGCCGTCGCGGAAGCCGGGCCGCCATTCGCCTCGAGGGCATCCGGTTTTCCGTGCCGATGCACGAGGACGAACGACCGGCGGCTGAAGCGCCCAAGCGATTTCTACAGCTCAGCGACGTGACGGGCCAGATCGTTCTGACCCCCACCCAGAGCACCGCCCGCCTCAGGTGCCGCCTCAACGACGCCAACGCCCGCGTCACCGCCACGGTCACCAACTACGCCGGCAGCTACTACCTGTTCGACGT
>CAYOGX010000884.1:0-2896 GCA_964403235.1 uncultured Planctomycetales bacterium
CGGTCGTAGCCCTCGTACATGTCGGCCGTGTCGATGAAGTTCACGCCGTGGTCCAACGCCCACTGCACCAGCGCGATCGCGTCACCGCTGGACACCGGATTACCGAACGTCATCGTGCCGAGGCAGACGGGCGACACGTCGAGGTCCGTTTTCGGTATGCGACGATTGTTCATGATCGACTCCTCACTCCTGGATCACCGGCCAGGGGTGGTTCCTCGGGTCGAGCAGCCGGCTTGGCGCGAAATACGCGGGCGGGTAGTCGTCCGGCTCGTCGGCGATCTCGAGTACGCGATCGCAGATACACCTGGCTGCGTTGAATGACACGCCCGTGCCCGATCCGCACTGCCCGCCGATGAGGTACTGGCGCTTGCCGTCGAGCAAGCCGACGATCGGGAATTCGTCCGGCGTGAACCCGGGCGTGCCGCTCCACTCGTGCGTGACGTGGTAGCGGTAGGATTCGTGGTCGTAGTACCGCTTCATCTCACCGATGAGGAACTTGGTGATGAAGCGCGAGGGCTGGATCCGACCGGCCTGTCGATCGGGCACGCGGGTGGCGTCGGAGCCGATCAGGATATGGCTGCCGTGTTTGCCGAAGAACCCGCGCAGGCCGCTGATGCCGACCCGGGGCTTCATGGTCCGGGGCCCGCCCTCGCCCGCGGCCGCCTGCGTCTGGACGGGGAACAGCCGCCCGCGGAGCTGCGGGTGCAACAGCGCGCTGTACGATTCGGTGGCGTTGGCGACGTAGCGGGCGCGGATCGTCCCGCGCGGCGTGTGCACGAGGTAGTCGTCGCCCGTGTCTTCAACGCGGGACACGGCGGTCCGGCAGAACAACCGGACCCGACCGCTCGCCAGGGCCGTCCCCAGCAGACACCAGACCCACTTGGCCGGATGGAATGACCCGGCCGCGATAGAGAACCCCGCGTTGTGCCGCACCCGCATGCCGGTCCTGTCCATCACCTCTTTCGGCGTGATCTGCGTCCAGTCCGTGTAGCCGGACTCGAGCGCCATCCGGACCGATTCGGCCAGTTTGGGCTGCTCGTCGGCGTTGCGGGTTTGGACCCAACCTTCGCGGGCGTAGTCGCAGTCGTAGCCCTCGTCCTTGATGGTCTGCTCGATCATGTCGCCGTTTCGATAGGCGGCCTTGCAGTAGGCGGTTGCGAATTGCCTGGCGAGCCGGTCGCGTTGCCGCTCGTCGAGGTCCGTTCGCGTTCGGTCGAGGTGGGCTAGCACGGTGTCTCGCACCATGGTGAAGTATCGGCCCATGACGACCAGGCCTTCGTTGCGCCCGGACGCGCCGCTGGCAGGGTCGTCCATCTCGAGCACGACCATCGGTCTGTCGGGCGGCGCCTTCTTGGCCCAGTGATAGGCCATCGCAGCGCCGGTGAAGCCGGCGCCGATCACCACGACGTCCGTCCGTTCGGGCAGCGTCGCACCGGGCTCGTCCTTCCACGGATGGTTCTGCCAGGGGTTCTCGTCGATCAACCAGAACGGCACGCGCGACACCGGCGACGCGAAGCTCGCATGCGCCATCGCCTCCGGGATAGCAATGAACATCTGGCCCAACACCCAGCCGACGAATCGGCACCATCGTCCGACGAACGAGCGGCCGGCGAAATAGGTGTTGGCAAACGTCCGCGCGGCCCGGAAATCGTGCCTCCGCAACGCGATCAGTATCCCCGGCGCGACACGCACGCGTCGCAGCAGACCGACCGGTCGATCATCCACGCCTCAACTCCTCGATCGCATGGCGCGTCCTGTCGACCATGTCGTCGATCAGGTCGTCCGGCATGTCCGACCACCACGGGAAGCTGATCATGCTGTCGAAGAAACGGTCCGTTTCCGGTACCTCCGCCTCGGCGAAGCCGAACTCGCCGAACAGCTCAGTGCGGTTGAGCGGCCAGTACTGGACGATGGACTTGAGGTTGTACTTGGAGACAAGCAACTGGATCAGATCATCCCGATGGTGGCCGCTGGGGCCGGGGTCGTAGCGGGCGGCCATCAGGTGGTACACATGCTCGCAGCCGGCGGGAACGGCCTGGAAACTAAGCTCGGGCACGTCGGCCAGCGCCTGGCGGAACCGATCGGCCTGGCGGCGACGCTGCGCGTTGATCCGGTCAAGACGTTTGAGGAGCAACCGGCCCACGGCGCAGTTCGGCTCGCCCATGCAGAAATTGTGGGGCCAGCGCCCGGGGATAGGCTCGACCACGTCGCCCATCGCCGGCACCCAGTAGCGTTCGCGCTCGCCGTGGAAGGGCCAGTTGCCCATCCACCGGAGCCGACGGGCCTCCACTGCGTGTTCCTTGTCTCGGACCGAGAGCAGGCCGCCCTCACCGAGCGTCGTCACGTTCTTGTGCGTGTGGAAGCTGAACGTCCCGAAGTCGCCGATTGCGCCGACCCGCCGGCCCTTGTAACGGGCACCCGGAGCTTGGGCGCAGTCCTCGACGACCGTCAGTCCATGCCGATCAGCTAGGGCCATGATCGGGTCCATGTCCACCGTCAGGCCGTAGAGGTGAACCACGACCACCACCTTCGTCCGCGGCGTAACGAGCGGCTCGATCGTCCTGGCGGTGACGAGTCGGGTGTCCGGGTCGATGTCGGCCCAGCGAATCGTCGCGCCGGTGCGGGCGAACGGCACGACGCTCGACACGAACGTATGCGCCGGCACGATCGCCTCGTCGCCCGGGCCGAGCCCCGAGAGGATCGCCGACAGCTCGAGGCCGGCCGAACAGTTGCAGACGGCCACCGCGTCCGCGCAGCCAAGGAACTCGGTCCATTCCTTCTCGAACGCCTCGCCTTCCGATCCGGTGGCAAGCGTCTTGCCTTCGCGCAGCACGCGGAGCAACGCCTGTTCCTCCGCCTCGTTCAGACGCGTCTGGACGGCGGGCATCTCGATCAA
>CAYOGX010000885.1:0-2895 GCA_964403235.1 uncultured Planctomycetales bacterium
TTGGGGGTCGGTCGTTACATGTTGTTTGTGACGCGTGGGCGAAATCGACATGGATTCTTCCTGAGCCATTACCGGCGGATGCGTACCTTGGGATGCGTACTTCCGGTTTATCGGCTAGCGCGGCGGGAAATCTTGATCGATCCGAGAGGGGGCGTCCTGCGTTTCTGGAGCAGCGGGCATGGAGCTTCAGGACCGGCTCGACATCCTCTTGGCCCTGGCTGAGGAGCTCGGCATCGCCGTCCGGGCTGAGCCGTTGGGGGGCGACGGTGGGGGGCTGTGTACGTTGCGAGGCCGGCAAATCCTCTTCGTCGACACCTCAGCCGACCCGGAGATCCGCTATGAGCGGACGTTAAAGGGACTGGCCGCCCTGCCGGAGGTGGACGACCGCTACCTCCGCCCGGAGATCCGCAGGGACCTCGACGCCTGTCGCGATTCTCTCAACGAGTGACCGTTCGGCCGGCGGGATCAGCCGAAGCGCCGTCCCCGCAGCTTGAGCAGGAACATGGTGGCCACGAGCATGCCGACCTCGAAGGGGGCCGCGGCCCCGCAACACGCCGACGACGGGTCCAACCGCTGTGAGAAGACCGCCAGCACGTCCATGTCGCCCTGTATGGTGACGGTCGCCGGGTTGTCCAGCGACTCGAGGTCTCCCTGCCAACCCAGGAACTCCCAGGGCAACGAATCGCCATTCTCGCTGGGTGTGGCCTGAAGCGTCACTTGCGTCCCCGACGCGTATCTGCCACCCGACGGGGTCAGGTCGACCGTGCCCTCGCCCTGGAGGGTGACGGTCAAGACAAACCCCTGGCTGAGCTGGAAGACGGCTCGAACCGTGACGTCCTTGTTCAAGGTGAGCTGAATGGCGGCGTCGGCGGATTCGATGCCACCCGTCCAGCCGGCGAAGGCCCAACCCGCCGCGGCCACGGCCGACAGGGCCACCGGAGATCCCACGTCGTAGAGCTTGCCGTCGGGGTCGCGCTCGACGGCGCCCTGGCCTTCGATCTGAACGGTCAGGGCGACCTTGCCGGGGGGATTCGGCTCAAACCGGGCCGTGGCCGTAGTGTCCCTCGTGATCGTCAGCGTCGCACTGGGTTCCTCACCGCTTACCGCCCCCGACCAACGCGCGAAGTGCCAGCCCGCAGCGGGGGTGGCGTGGAGCGTGACGACCTCATTGGCCAGGAAGTATCCGTCCAAGGGGTCGACCGAGCCCTCACCCTCGATACTGACAGTCAGTCGGTAGGAAGGGCCCTGTCCGAAAACGGCACGGACCGTCTTGGACGAGTCGAAGGTCACCTGAGTCGTCGGCTCGGCGCCGCTGGCGTCGCGCTCCCATCGCAGGAACTGCCATCCGTCGGCCGGGGTGGCCGTCAACGTCACGGTGTCTCCTTTCTCGAAAACGCCCGTGGACGGTGCCACCGATCCCTGACCTTCGATCAGTACGGTCAGTTGATACATCAGCCTGTAGGTGCCTGTCGCCGTTGCCCCGTCGGTCTGCACGGTGACGATCTGATCCGCCGGTGTCTCATACCCCGCCACGGGCCCGAACGAGATGGTGTGCTGACCGGGCCTGAGGTGCCTGGTCTGCGGGGCCTGGCCCCAATTGACGCCGTCGACGATCACCTTGCCGGATACGGGCGTGGTCTCGACCGTCAAGGGATAGGTGGCCAGATCGGCGAAGCTTAGCGTGCGATAGGGTTGCCGCTTGGCGTCCGGTTTGCCGGGGGTGCCGGTCGGGGCGGCCGTCGCGACGTGCAACGTCATGGTCGTGGCGTCGAAGACGACGGAATGCAGTGAGTTCGGATCTCTCAGTACGTGAACAAGCTCGGTGGATCCCCCGCCGCCCAGGATGCCGATGGCACCGAGAGGGTCGATGGTGCCGAGCCCGGCCTCCACCAGGGCGCTCATCTCCCTGTAGCGGGACAGCGCAGCCGTGTCGGGGTTGTATAGCTGGTACTCCCACCCGGGCTCCAGCCAGTTGAGGATGGGCAGCCACGTCGAATGGAGCAGCAGATCGGGACCGCGGCCTGAAAGGATCGTATCGACGAAGTACATCATGTGCAGCGAAAGCGGGAACTGATTGGTCAGGGCGGAGATGTCCAGGAAGTCGAAGTCATCATCCGTGTTGACGAAGTCCATCACCCAGGCGCTTTGCAGCGCTTGCAGGGACGTCTCCCCTCCGGCGTGGTGGACGAAGAACGACGTCCGCACGATGGTATTCGGGAGGGCCCGCGACAGAACGGTGGTGATCCCACCGTTCACCTCCGGCATCATCAGGTCGATCCGATAGCCCTCAAGGTCCACCGTCAACGGCACGCTGAAGCCGGGGATGTAGTGCGTATGATCGTCTGCCAGATCTCCTTGGCTGAAGACCTCGAATCGGTCTTGGGTGAACTCGAAGACTCGGACGGCGGATTCTCCCAGCCCGTCGGCCACCAGGACGTTGCCGGCGACGGTTCGGCGGATCGATCTCAGCAAGGCCTCGGCCGATGTGACGTCGGCCGACTCCTCCATCACACGTCGCAACTGGAACGGCAAGGGCGTCCCGTCGATGCCCTGGCCCTCGGCCGGAAATCGGGCCTCGCTGACGACCAGGCCTTGGCTGTTGATGCCGACCATGACTCCGGCAAAACCGGCCCAGGAGACCGTGCAGAAGGTGTGGCCCCCGTCCGGCTCATAGACGATCACGACCGCGCCGTTTTGCAGGCCTTGTTCCACGCATGGCTCGTCGACGTAGTCCACGCCGACGATGACGTGTCCGTCCTTGGTGCTGCCGGCCAGCGCGGCAAAGTGGGCGCAGGCGCTGCGGTCCATCCGCCCGCGGAGGATCTCGTCCCAACTATGGAACTGGAGCAGCCGGTCGGGCGAACCGTCGAGGCCGCGTCTGGGCCAGAAGCCGAA
>CAYOGX010000886.1:0-2894 GCA_964403235.1 uncultured Planctomycetales bacterium
GAAGCGGCCGTTCAACCCCAACCGGTTCCACTACAACTTCCGCTGGTTCTATGACTACGCGGGTGGCAAGCTGACCGACTGGGGCGTGCACCTGATGGACATCGTGCTATGGGGGATGCAGGTGAAGCACCCGCGGTCGGTGGCGGCCACCGGCGGCAAGTACGCCCTGACCGACAATCGCGACACGCCCGACACGCTCGAGGTCGTCTACGACTTCGTCGATTTCACGCTGACCTACTCGTACCGCGAGTGTAACGCCGAGCGGGTCAACAGCCGGCGGTACGGCATCTCGTTCCACGGCACGAACGGGACGCTGATCGTCGACCGGCGGGGGTTCGAGATCTACCCCGAGACGCGTCGCGAGGGCAACAAGGACGTGCTGCGGATGGCGCCCAGCAAGACGGGCCGGAGTGACCAGCATCGCCCGCACGTCGAGAACTTCATCGACTGCGTCAAGACGCGGGCCCGGCCCATCGCCGACGCCGAGGAGATCCACCACACGACGACGCTGACGCACCTGGGCAACATCGCGTACCGGGTTGGGCGAAAGATCACCTGGAACCCCAAGACCGAGCAGATCATCGACGACAAGGAGGCCGACCGGCTGACCGGCCGAATCATGCGCAAGCCGTACACGCTGTAGGAGCCGTCGACTCTCGAGTCGGCCCGGCTGACCAAGGGCGTCGACAAGATCCTGATCAAGGTCCTCAACGAGGGCGGCGGGTGGGCGTTCCGCGTCCGGGTGACGGCGAGGGAAGGCAACCCGGTCAAGCTGAAGGTCGTCGGGTGACGTAGCCGTTTCGTCGGGTCTGGACTATCTGGTGAGCCTGACGGCGCGGACCTTATGGTAGATGCCCTTCCCGTAGCAGTCGGGCCCCTTCAGGCCCGTCGCGAACATCAGCCATGGGATCTGGACGGCATGCTGTCCGGTCGGGCGCTCGATGCTGAGTCCGGTGTGGGGCAGCGTCTCGTCCGGCGCGAAGACACGCAGCAGCTTGAACGTCTTGGCCTTGTCGTCGGAGTACAGCAGCACGACGTGGCCATCGAGAAGCGCGGGCACGTAGATGCGGTCCTTGGCATCGATGCCTGGCGGTCCGTAGCCCGCGAGCTTGCCGATTTTGGGCTGGGGTCGTATCAACTCGCTCGGCACAAAGCGGCGCCAGGTCTTGCCGTCGTGGTGCCACACCTCAGGGCCACTGACCGTGATCCATGGACGGGCTGCCGAATCGCACACGATCCCGCCGGTCTTTAGCGCGGTGGACGTCCGTTTGAAGAATGCGTCCGACTTGGGGCTAACAGGCAGATCGAGCGGCGAGCCGTCCGCCAACGTCCAGGTCCGACCGCGGTCGCGGGACATCATATGCCCCGCACACTTGGCGGCGCTGTTGAAGTAGATGTCGTAGGAGCTGTGAAGGCTATGGTCGGGCCCGATGGTCAGCGCACAATGATAGTGCGTGTAGCCGGACTTGATCGGCGCACGGGCCAGGATTCGCGGCTTGCTCCAACGGCCTGCCTTGGGTCGGCGCTGGTATAGAAGCTTCCTGGGGTTGGGTCCGCCGCGGTAGATGATGTGTAGCGTGTCGGCCTCGTCGCAGACCACGCTCGGGTAGGTGGCCTGATCGGCGAATTCGGGCAGCCTGACCCACTTCGTGGCGTCGTTGGGCCTGGCCGAGCGGCAGTGCTGGAACGGGCCACCATGCGGGCCGAAGATGATGTGCAGCGTCCCGGTGCTGTCGCACGTCAGCGCCGGCCCGCCGTGGTTGTCCTTCCCGTTCCCGACCTTGACGGGCTGCGTCCACGCACCGCTGGCGTCGTCGTAGGTCGCGACCATCGTTTGCGAGATCGAGTCCAGCCACGCGACGTGCGTCTTGCCGGCGACGGTCACGATCTTGTTGGTCGTCGCGTAGCGCGTCGAGCGCGTCGAGCCGCGCTCCGACAGTAGCTTGATCGACGCGACCGCAAGCGCCTTATTGATGGGTTGCTCCGTTCGTGCCTCGTGACAGCCGATCCCGACCAGCAAGACGACCACGGCCGCCAACGCCCCGTTGGGTGTCACACGGTTCGGTCTGATCAGACGTCGAAGCGACAAACCGTTCATAGCACTGCGTCCTCCCACGTCGTGCACAAGGGTCCGTCTGAATCGTGCTACCTGATGGGCATGATATGACGTAGGACTCGCACACGGAAGAATCGATCCTTGCCAGGGCTCGAGCACGCGGATACAAGGCCCGGGCAAGCACGAATCGTCGGTAGGGAGTCCAATCATGGCACGCTACGCGACCGTCAGCACGATCTCGTTTCGGGGCGTCGGCCCCGGCGAGAACCACAAGCAGCGAACCCTCGACGAGGCCGGCCGGCTGATCGACCGGGCCGCCCTCGACAAGCCCGACGTGATTGTTCTGCCGGAGACATTCGGCGTGACGGGTCTGGCCCAGGACGACTGGTTCGCCTCGGCCGAGCGCGTGCCCGGTCCGACGTTCGATATGATCTCGGCCAAGGCCAAGCAGCACGGTTGCTACCTGACCTGTCCCATGATCGAGCGGCGTCGCGGTGGTACGTTCAACACGTGCATCCTGGTCGACCCGAAGGGCCGGGCCGTCTGCCGCTACGACAAGATTCACCCCACGATCGGCGAGATCGAGCTGGGCATCCGGCCCGGCAAGCGGCCGGTGGTGGCCGAGGTGCCGTTCGGACGGGTGGGCTTCGCGATCTGCTTCGATTTGAACTGGCGGTCACTCGGCCTGGCGTACAAACGGCTCGGTGCCGACCTGATGCTGTTCGTCTCGATGTTCCGCGGCGGGTTGCAGACACGGATCTGGGCGTTCGACTTCCAGTGCTACTTTGGGTCGGCCACCCCGGCCGAGCAGAGCGTCATCGTCGATCCGCTTGGGCGG
>CAYOGX010000887.1:0-2886 GCA_964403235.1 uncultured Planctomycetales bacterium
CTCGAGCTCGATCTCGAGACCGGCGTGATTGATCTTCACCGGACGAGCATGTGGTCCTGGACGGTTACCGACCAGCTCGGCTCGAACGGTGTCGCCGCGACACCGGGTTACGTCGATCCGACCGCCGAGGATGGTGTGGAGTTCCTGCACGGCATGGCCGAGGTGCCGAGCGGCGCGGGCGGGATGACCGAGTGCCTGTTCATCGTGCCGACGGATGCGCCGGGCCTCGACGTCGACCAGGAGCCCTACCTCTCGATGCTGCCGCGTACCGCCTACTTCATGGGTACGCCGGCGCAGGACGACGACTTCGAGACCGGCTACTGGGCGGTGGTCACGATCGAGTACGACGACGACGCGCTGGCCGCGGCGATCGGCGACGAGTGGGAGGAGCGTGAGCCGTTCCTGACGCCTCGGGTCTGGGGTGACCCCGACGGCCCGGCGGCGGGAAGCGCCAACGCGCTCACGCCGACCTGGTACGCTGAGCCGCTGTCGCACGTCATCGTCGATACGGAGCACAACACGGTCAGCTTCCGGGTGGACGGCTTCCATCCGAGACTGGCGTCAGACAATCCCAGCTACCCGTACTTCGCGCTCTTCTCGCCGAAGGCGGGCGCGCCGGTGGCGGTGTCGAGCTACTGGCCGTCGAGCGTCAAGTATGGTCGCTGGTTCTACACGGACGCCGATCCGGTCATCGTCACCTACCTGAATGCTCGGGGCACGGAGCCGATCCGCGCGAACTCGATCGAGGTCTGGATCGACGGTCAGCTCTGGGCGGCTCAGGGTGGCAACTGGACGGACAAGGCGCGTGGCAGCGGAAGCCTGACGGTCACGCAGGCGAACGAGGATGCCACGATTTACGAGGTGGTCTACCGCCACTCGTACCGCGGCGAGGATTGGCTGACCCCGGGTTGGCACACCCTCGACGTGAGATATGAGGACACGGACGGTCTGGGTGACAAGATGATGCTGCCCGAGGATGCGCCGGGGGCGAAGTTCTACGTCGACATGACGCCGCCGGTGGTTCGCTTCAAGAGCGGCTTCGTCGGGAACCCGCTGTTCCGGAACGTGGCGGGCTACGTGGGCAACCACGCCGTCAGCCGCAGCGACATGCTGACGGTCGACCTCTTCGACGGTGAGTCGGGTGTGTTCGTCCGGCCGGATCATCCGGAGTGGGCATGGGATTGGGACTGCACGGACAACCTGCCGCCCGACCCGCGCCACACAATGAATCCGGACTCCGGCCCGAGCGGCAGCTATCCGACCCACCCCGACAGCGTGGGTTGCTGGACCGAGGTGGACTACGGCATCAAGTACGACCTCTGGCTCGTCGAGCACGGGTGCATGGAGTGTGGTGATGACGAGGACGACCAGGCGGACATCGATGAGATCGAGGAGCGGCTGCTGCTGCATCAGGGCACCGCGGACGAGCTCGTCGACTACCTGTGCCCGCCGCTCTCCTCGGTCACCAGCTATGACGATTCGACCTCGGCCGATGCGGACGACGTCTACGATCCGACCGACACGCTGAGCGTCGGGCTGCCGATCGTGGGCGGCGGACTCATCGAGGATGGCGACATCCTGGAGGTCACGCTCTACTCGATGAAGTCGATCGAAATGTACAACGACAGCACCTACACCTACTGGAGTCTCGATACCCTGTGGGTGGGTGATGACTACGTCCTGGTCTGGGGTGATCACTACATCGATCAGCAGAGCCAGGAGATGCACATCTACCACCACGGCATCATCGACTATGCGCGGAACGTCGGCTCCGACTATGTGGAGCAGAGGTTCATCGTCGACATGACGCCGCCGACGGCAACGATCGTGAGCCCGGCTGACGGCTATGCGCCTCCGGGACGCGCGTTCACGCTCGAGGTTGCGCTCGACGACGCGAAGTCGGGTGTGGGTGGCGAGGGCACGGTCCTTCTCCTGGACGGTGACGGCGAGACGGTCGCCGAGCTGACGCCGGAGGACGGGCTGTACACGGCGCATCTAGAGGATGGTCTCGACTTCGGTACCTATTCCATCAAGGTGAACGCCACCGATGGTGTGGGGAACCGCCTGAATACGAGCCTCCCGCTCATGGCGATGAACCGGACGCTCACCCTGGAAGATGCCTACATCTTCCCGAACCCGTACAACCCGAACGAGGGCTACGACGCGCGCATCCATCTGCTGCTCGGTCGTGACGCGAACGTAACGGTGAAGGTCTACGACTTCGCCGGCGAGTACGTGACGACGCTGGCAGCGAACGAGCGGATGGCGGCGGGTGAGAACACGGACATCATCTGGAGCGGCCAGGCGGCCGACGGGACGCCGCTTGCCAACGGTGCGTACATGATCCGGGCCGAGGCGAAGGACGGATCGACCACCAAGGGCGCGACGATCAAGGCGGTCATCTGGCGCGAGGACTAAGGAGTCAATCGGTGGGGCCCGCGCGGGCGGGTCCCACCGCGACGAGGGTTTCAATCCAGACAGCCGGTAGTTGTTCTGGGCGACCATTCGATTCAACGAAGGAGGTACGACGATGTTGAGAAGGAGTAGAGGGGCCGCATGTGCGGTTGTGCTCCTCGCCCTTGGCCTCTTCCTGGCGATGCCAGGGGTCGTGCTTGCTGAAGACAGCTCGAGCAACCACGCGATGCCTTTCCTGAGAATGGGCGCGGGGACTCGGGCTCTCGGCATGGGTGGCGCAGCGGTAGCTGCGGCGACGGATGCGACCGCCGGCTACTGGAATCCCGCGCTGCTCGGTTGGACCTGGGGCACGCAGGTCTCGGCGATGCACGCGCTGGGGATGGATGAGGACCGCCGGATGAGCTATCTGGTTGGGTCCCACCGGCTGGATGACTACGTCCTCGGGGCGGGGTTCTTGACGGCCGGCATGAG
>CAYOGX010000888.1:0-2883 GCA_964403235.1 uncultured Planctomycetales bacterium
TTGGACACGGGGGCCGCAGCGGATACATCCGCGCGCAAAACGGGGGCGACCGGTTCAAGGTCAAGGACCTCAACGACAAGATCGGCGACCACTCCCACTGCCCGGAGGGCATGGACTACTACGCCGGCGAATGCCAGCAGCCGGGCTACTGCAACCTCAACTTCCTGATCCAAAGCTGCTACTCGGGCAACTTCATCGACGGCGACGACACGCTCGAGCTCGACGGCGTCAACGTGCTGACTTCGGCCAGCAAGAGCAAAAAATCCTGCGGCACGCCCACCGGGGACGGGAGCTACCTGAGCAACGCCTTCTGGGACGCACACAAGAACGGCAAGGCCGACGATCCGCCAGGCGGCAACGACGACGGCGAGGTGAGCAACGAGGAGGCGATGGAGTGGGCCAAGGAGAATTGCGGCGGCCCCGATTCGGACCCGCAGACCCACGCGGGCGCGGACTGCGACTGCGTGTGCGTTTCCCCCGAGTGGGGATGGGAGGACCCGGAGAACGACATGATCTTCTGGTACGAGCCCAGCGACCCGGCCTACGTCAGCCACCTGGACGTCCTGGGCTACGGCATCAGGCAGACGCCCGAGGGCTTCGACGCGCTTATCACCGCGGCGGGCGACCTGCCCGGTCCGGGGGACATGTTCTTCCACGACTACTACGCGACCTTTGACGCCAATCCCGCCTGGCCCAACTTCATGGAGCCGGGTCCGACAAACGAAGGGGACACGGCCTACATCGCGCAGTTCCTCGAAGGCCTGTGGACCATGTTCCTGTTCAAGTACCTTCCCGGAGAAGGCTGGACGCAGGTGGACACCACCTCCACGGTCGAGACGGCAGGCCCGGGCCTGGTCATGCACATCGACGCCGCCGAGGCGGGAGTGGACATCGAAGAGACGGTGCCGGTGCACATGGCGACCTGGTATCGCGAGTCGGGCTGCGTTGACGCCGGCGACGACACCGCGGTCCAGGAGTTCCAGCTCTCAGCCAAGCGCATCTGTCCCTGGTAACGCCCCGCAGTATTCCTGTATAAACAAGCCCCCGGGCCAACGCGGTCCGGGGGCTTTTTCCTTGCCGATGAACCTCGTCCGAACGATCTTCCAACAAAATAATAAAAATTGGGTATAATTAGGAAAAATCGAAATTGATCCGCTTTACAAACAAGGCATGGAATCTTCTCCGGTTTAATTGGAACGAGGGTATTGGCCATGAAGAAAAGAGGCTTGCTTGCGGCGCTGGCCGTCCTGGTCCTTTTGGTGCCGGCCGCCGGTGCGCACGCCGGGTATCCCGGGATCGCGCGCTACACCGACGAGGCGTCCAGGATGTTTTGGTTCGTGCACATCGCCGACTCGCACATCGGGCACGAGACCTCGCAGGACACCGAGAATTTGGAGTGGGCCACCGGCGAGGCTTTCGAGACCATCGATCCGGTGTTTATGGTGAACACGGGGGACCTGACCGACGGGACCGACGGCGGCCTGATCTACGGCGGACCCTACCAGGAGGAGTGGGACGCCTACCGGGCCATCGTGGACGCCAACGGCATGACGCCGACCAATTACTACGATCCTCCGGGCAACCACGACCACTACAACGACGGGGACCTCTCCTACTACCTGAACAACTCGGTGCAGGGGGAGGCCACGGGCCAAAACCAGATGTCCTGGAGGCTGGATTACGACTTCGGTGTATACCACTTCGTGGGGGTCTCGACCTGCGGGAACGACGGCTTTCCCTGGCCCTTTGACAACGCCGGGCTCGACGCGGACGAGCTGGCCTACATCGAGTCCGAGCTGGACGCGAACACCGACGCGAACCTGACCTTCGTCTTCGGGCACCACCCGACCCTGTTCTTCCTCTACGGCACCGCCGCCTTCGTGGACCTGATGCAGAACTACGGCGTCTCGGTCTACGGGCACGGGCACATCCACGACCACACGATCTACTGGAACGACGGCATCCTCCGCTACCGCATCCGGTCGTTGGGCAAGTCCGAGGACAACCACATCGCCCTCTACGTCGTGGACAACGACGGCCTCGCCATCAACCAGAGGGACGCCGGGGGCTGGCCCCTGGTGGTGATCTCCGCTCCGCTGGACGCCGCGCTGGGCGGGACGAATCCTTACGCCTACCCCGTTAGCGCGGACTACGATGCCAATCCGATCCGCGCGCTGGCCTTTGACGCCGACGGAATCGAGCAGGTGAGCTGGCAGCTGCAGGACGGCGGATGGAATGCCATGGAGCACGTGGACGGGCCGCTTTGGACCGGGACCTTCGACGCCACGGCCTACGAACCCGGCGAGGTCGCCCTGGAAGTCCTCGCCGAGGGAGCCGGCGGGACCGACGTGCACGCCATCGTCTTTTCCCTTGAGACGACCGTCTGCTACGACGGACTGGACAACGACGGCGACTTCCTGGTGGACTACCCCGAGGATCCCGGCTGCTACAGCCCCAGCGACACCGACGAGTTCAACGAGAACACCGCGCCGGTTGCCGACGCGGGCGATGACCAGTCCGCGGCCGTGGCTGAAATCGTATGGCTCAACGGCGAGGGCAGCTACGATCCGGACGGCCAGCCGCTGAACTATTCCTGGGATTTCGACGCGAACGACGGGATCGGCCAGGACGCGACCGGAACGCGGGTCCAGACCGCGTACCACATCGCGGGTCAGTACACCGTCACCCTGACTGTGGACGACGGCCTGGGTCTGACCGGCACCGACACGGTGTTGGTGACCGTGACCGACGACTCGGACGATGATTCCGGCGACGACGACGCAGACGACGACGATTCCCGGGGCGACGACGACGAGGATTCGGGCTGCGGCTGCTGACGGGGCGGCATCGGACAATCCGGGGCAAGACGCCCGCCGCGTTATT
>CAYOGX010000889.1:0-2882 GCA_964403235.1 uncultured Planctomycetales bacterium
TGCGAACACGGGTAAACTCCGACCCTCACGGGTCGGAGCCTACCCATGCCACCCAACGGCGCGCGAAACTGTCTGACTGAAAACGGCACTAGCCAGTTGCTTGCCCCGCCTTGGCCATCTTTAGATACGCGTTAATCTCGCCACGATGGTGGATCTCATGGTCGAGGTTCCCCCGTACGACAACCCACCACGCGCTGACCGGGCCGCCGAACCTCGCGTCGTGGATTTTCTGGTCGAGTTGCCCAGACGTCATGTGGTCGAGCAGGTCTCGGCGAGCGCGTCCGGTTCGTTCCAGCTCGTCGATCAGTCGCAGATACTCGTCGCGATGGGTGATACTCTCGGCACCTGCCTTGCCCTCCATGGGCTCGAGGTCCTTTGTTTGCAGCATTCGGAAGAGCCACTCGTCGGCATCGACCAGGTGCCGAGCCAGATCGGCGAAGCTCATGGCATTCGGGCGGGGCGCCCAATTCTCGGCGCCGGTGGGCACACGTTTCAGCCGTTTGAGGGTCGAGTCGCGGACGGCCGCCGAGAATTCGGCCAACCGCTTGGCTTCAGTGTCATGCATCCCTATGCTCCCCGCGGTCGGGCCGGCTGAGCCGGCCGGTTTCTATTGGCGGGATGCTGGCCGGCACAGCCGGCCCTATTCATCCTTGGGGCGCGGTGGTGACGCCTTCGAAACGATCCCCCGGCTGGACGCGTCGGCCGTTGACGAAGTCCTGCCAGGACATGACGCGACCGCCGGCCGGCTGGATCTCCGAGACGCGGACCGCCCCGTCCGGACAGGCGATCGTGCCGTCATCGAGGAGGGTGCCGGGCGGCTCGGTCGGTGACGGCTGACCGCACCGGGCGTTCGCCGTCCGTGGGTCGCCGGCCAGGGCCGCCCGCATGAGGCGGACGCGCGTGCGTGGGCGCCCGTCCTTGGGGACGTAGTCCAACTGGACGGCCGGCCATGGCGACAACCCGTTGACCCAGGCGACGATTTGCTCGGCTGGCTGGTTCAGATCGATCTGGCCCATGTCCTTGGTGAGTTTGGGCGCCGGGGTGGCCTGGGCGTCGTCCTGCGGTCGGCCGGGGGGACGCAGGCCCGGGCTGAACTGTTGGAGGGCCGCGTCCAGGGCGTCGCAGGCGATGCCGGCCAGCCGGTCGGAAAGCTCGCCGGCCGTCTCGCAGGGCTTAATCATGGTCTCGCGGACCGACAGGATGGGACCGGCGTCCATCTGCTCGACGAGCCTGATGATGGTTACACCGGTCTGGGTCTCGCCGTGGATGATGGCCCAGTTGACAGGGGCGGCGCCCCGGTACTTTGGCAACAGCGACGGGTGAATGTTCAGACAACCACCCGGGATCCCCCGAAGCAGGACGGACGCGATCATCTGTCCGAAGGACGCGGTGACGCCCAGGTCGGGCCGGTAGTTCAGGAGCTTGGCGACGACGGCGGGGTCGTTGACGTTGTCGGCCTGGATGACCTGTAGCCCGGCGCCGGCGGCGTGGCGCTTGACGGGCGTAGGCTCGGGTCGCCGTCCGCGTCCGGCGGGCCTGTCGGGCTGGGTCACAACGGCCACCACCTCGTGGCAGGAGTTCGTCAGCCAACGGAGCGCGGGGACTGCGACGGCGCCGGATGCCAAGAAGAGAATCCGCATGGCCATGTCGCTCGTTTCAAGATGCTCGAGCCGGTCAAGTCGTCGACGGTCGCCGGCCAGACCGTCGGCGTCACTTGGCCCGGACGCGCCTGGAGACGGGTCGTGCCTTCTTGTAGTCGTCCTCGAGGCCCCTGAGTAGCCGCCGATTGGCGATTTCGGCCGTCGGCGACATGCGGTCCAAGATCAAGACGCCGTTGAGGTGGTCCATCTCGTGTTGCCACGCACGGGCCTGCAGCTCGCGGGCCTCGTCCTCGAACGGCTCACCGTCGAGACCGAGCGCGCGGATCTTGCACCACGACGCACGCTTGAGCGGGACGACGAGCTCCGGGATGGACAGGCATCCCTCGTCGTACTGGACCGAGCCGATCATCTCGATGATCTCAGGGTTGATGTAGACGCGCTCGCCGTCGGGCCGGCCCGTGTGATTGGCCACGAAGAGCCGGAGGTTCAACCCGACCTGCACCGCAGCCAGCCCCAGACCGCGGGCCTCGTACATCAGCTCGAACATCCGACCCGCGAGCTCGACGGTGCCCCGGTCGATCGTCTCGATCGGGGCCGAAGGCTTCCTAAGCCTCGGATCGGGGTAATGTATGATTCGAAGCCGTGCGAGATCCATGCCTGCCTTTCCAAGGGGATCGGGCCCGCAAACGATACTCCTATATTCTACGCGGGGACGGGCCGCAATCCAACGCAGGGCGTTTTTGCGGCTCGCCGGCCGTCTTGGCCGGAAGGACTTGGCTAGCCCGCCTGCAACAAGGACTGAACAGTCTATCGGTGAGACGCAATGGCCACGCTTGCCAGACGCCAGGCACCAGACGCCGGGCGCCAGGACCCGAGCCCTGGCGCCTGAAGTCTGAGGCCTGAGGCCTATCCACACCTAACGTCGAGGGACACCACCACCCCCCAGGGCACGTCCGTCGTCTGGGACGCCCCCTCGTGTCAGTGACCCCCTGGCAAGGGTGATCGTTTCCTTCGTTCAACCCCTCAGCCACACGCTCACCCAAGCGCTTGCTATCACACGGGACGATGACGCCGCGAGACGAGGCCGACCACGAGGCCCGCGTCAGCACGGCCGTGACGTTCCTGAGCCGCTGGGTGATGAAGGAACGTCCCTGATTCACGGCCCTCCCCCGTTGGCGCCCACCGCGGCCTGGACGGCGCATCGGCTGCCTGTGGGCGGGCAAATGACGTTGGCCCGGCGGCGGAAAGTCAGAAAGGGGGTCAGAAAGGGGGTCAAGAAAG
>CAYOGX010000890.1:0-2880 GCA_964403235.1 uncultured Planctomycetales bacterium
GACGGGCGGTTCCCCGTCCACCTGGCCGATCCGTCCAGCGCCGAGGGCCAGTCGTTCATCGTGCCGCTCCTGCAACAGGCCAACAAGGGCGTGAAGGATCGGCAGCAACGGTGGTACGGCCTGTTGACCGACGGCGACGCCGACCGCAGCGGCTTCGTCGACGAACGGGGCACGCCCGCGCCCGGCGAGCTGCTCGGCGTGGTCTTCTACCAGGACTACCTCAAGTCGCTCCCACCGGCCGAGCGGACCCGGCACGTGTTGGCGTTGGATGTCCGCGGGTCGGGCGGGTCGCGCCAGCTCCTCGAGGCTGCCGGCGGTCGGGGCGTGTTCATCACCTGCGGCTACCCGAGCCATCGCGCCTTCGCGCCGACCATCTGCAAGCCGCTGGGCAAGACCCGGCCCGTCTACGTCAGCGCCGAATCGTCCGGCCACTACTTCTTCCCGACGGCCGGCTATGACGAGAAGGGCCGGTTCAACAAGGCCCGCGCCGGCGGCTTGATCGACGACGGGCTGTTCAGCGCGGTCAAGTTCGTCTTCATGCTCGACGCGTTCGCCCGCGGCCGCCGTGGCAAAGGGCGCAACGGCATGCTGGCCGATTTCCTCGCCGAGGCCACCAGGGCGCAGAAACCCGCCGCGATCAGCCCCGAACTGCGTGTCGAGGCCTCCGACCAAACCAAGTTCCAGGTGGTCGCCGAGGTCGGCGAGCGGCTCGGCGCCCAGGTCGATGACCTGATGCCCACCCAGGGCCCGATCCAGGCCGGCGAGATACGCATGCAGCACCTCGACGAAGGCCTGGTCACCGTCGACGGCCTCGGCGCCCAATTCACCGACGGCAATTGGCTCCTCGTCCGCGCATCGAACACCACGCCCATGCTCGTCTGCCGCGTCGAGGGCACCGGCCCCAAACGCCGCGATCAATTGCTGGGACTACTGCGAGATCTGTTGAGCGACTACGCCGACGTCGACGTCGCTCCCATCGCCAAGCTGCTACAGAAGACCCACCGTGGCGATGCGCGCCCGTAGCAGGGACCGCCGCGCGGATTACGTCATTGTGAGCGTTTAGCGGGGACGCGTGCGGACCTCACCCACGTTGAAGGTCTCAGCGAAACTCTACAGGAAGGAACCCGCGTTGCGCATAGAAGAGGCGTTCCATCCATTCACCGAGGGCGTTGATTTCCTCACCGCCCGATCGCTGGATCCCTCTACCGCGCCACTCTTTTGGCTCCCTTCGCAGTCTGTTGCCCAACTCAAACGTGGGCCAGGGATCGCGCATCAAGCCCGCATGCCCGTCGTAGTACCCGACACCCCCGCGCCGCCACAAGAAGGCATCGTAGTACCGGTACTCACTGTCGATGTCGTAGTTGTGGGCCTGGCTGACAACCCGCGGGCCATGATAGACACCGATCACGTTCTCCCAGAAGAACCCGTAGTCATTGCAGTTGTAGGCCGAGCCGTTGGTGCCATAGCTGCCCGCGGTCGCGACGTACCGATTCCACTGCTCGTCGAGCACGATCGGCAGTTCTCTGGGCTTGTGGATGTCGCCGACGCGTAGGATCGGCCCGGTGAAGCCCCCCCACTCCCGGCCCCCCGATTCGATGCAAGGCTTCCCTGTCCGGTGGCACTCCAGAGGCACCTGCCAGTACCGACCCCAGATCGCCCGCGTGTAGTTGAAGACGTTCTGGGCCTTGTCCGGGTCGCTGACCCGCTCGAACTCGGGGCACCGGTAGAGCAATTCGGACCGGGTGTACGTAAACAACGTCCCGCTGCACGGGACGTTCGGCGCCGCGGGCCAGTCCGCCTGCTCGCAGTAGGCGACGGTGGTGATCGCCTCGTTGGGATCCGGACTCGCCTGCCAATCGGCCAGCCAGGTCTCGTTTGGGTCGGGCGTCACGGTTTCGTGCATGGTCGCGACGAAGGGAAAGACGCCGTCGTAGTCCTGAGCATACGTAAGGAAGGCCGCCGTCATCTGCCCGATGCGGCTGAGACACGTCATCGTCCGCGCATGCCCCGCCAATCTGCTCCCCGCCGGCACGGCGATAGCGATCAGTACCGCGACGCTGGCCGTCACCGCCGAAAACTCGGTCAGCGAGAACCCCGCCCTGCGACGATCCGTGCCCGCCCTGTTGCTCATGAACGGTCCTCCGACGGCAGGTGCGGAATCCGTGTCCACCAGAAGCCCAGACACACACCCGCCTCCGTCACCGCGAAGAATTGGCACACCTACCCACTGTAATTAGTACGGCTGGCGGGACATCCCGACAACCCCCAAACTGCAAGAAAAGAAAGAAAAAGCGACGATACCCTCTTGTCTACGGCGCTACCCCACCCGAACAATGCAAGCGCAGCGTTCGCCCGTCCTCGACATGGCCAGAGGTTCGGTCGGCCCCGGCTTGCCGTCCTGGCAGTCCCAACGGCGAGGCCGACGACGCGAGGAGCGACGAATGACATCACGCCATCCCTGGCGTAAGCGCATCGCATTGACGGCGCTGATCCTGTTGGGACAGTGGGCGTCGTCAGCGGCCCGGGCCATCGAGCGCCGGGTGCCCGACGAGTATCCCACGATCCAGGCAGCCATCGACGCCTGCGTCGATGGCGACCAGGTCGTCATCGAGCCGAACACGTACACCGGCCCCGGCAACTGCGATCTGAATCTCGGCGGCAAGGCGATCACCGTCCGAAGTACCGACCCCAATGATCCCAACGTCATCGCGGGGACCGTCATCGACTGCGGGGGCACCGAGGCCGACCCGCACCGCGGGTTCACATTCGACGCCGGCGAAGACCCCAACAGTGTGGTTGCGGGGCTGACGATCGCCAACGGGTACGGGCCCGGCGAAGCGATCGAGGCCCTGACCCTTTTGGTGGGCGGGGCGATCTACT
>CAYOGX010000891.1:0-2864 GCA_964403235.1 uncultured Planctomycetales bacterium
AAGTTCACCGACTTCTACGTGGCTGCGCCGGTTTGCACGCCGTCGCGGGCGGCGCTGCTGACGGGCTGCTATCCGCAACGCGTCAGCCTGCCGGACGTGTTGTTTCCCAACTCAAAGAATGGCATCAGTTCCCGCGAGACCACCATCGCCGAGGTACTCAAGGCGCGTGGCTACGCGACGGCCTGCATCGGCAAGTGGCATCTGGGACATCTGAGCCCGTTCCTGCCGACCCGACACGGATTCGACTACTACTACGGCATCCCCTACAGCAACGACATGGATTCGACCAAGCGGGGCGACCCGCCCATCCCCCTGATGCGCAACGAAGAGATCATCGAACAACCCGCCGTGCAGGAGACGCTGACCGAGCGCTACACGGCCGAGGCCATCAAGTTCATCACTCAGAACGAGGACCGCCCGTTTTTCGTCTACCTGCCGCACACCATGCCGCACGTGCCGTTGTACGTGTCCGAGCGGTTCAAGGGCAGGTCGAAGCGCGGCCTGTACGGCGACGTGATCGAGACGATTGATTGGGGCGTCGGGCAGATTCTCGATGCGCTCGCCAGACTCGAGCTGGACAAGAATACGCTGGTGATCTTCACGACCGACAACGGACCGTGGCTGGTCAAGCGCAAGCACGGCGGGGCCGCGCTGCCGCTGCGCGACGGCAAGGGGACGACGTACGAGGGCGGCATGCGCGTGCCGTGCATCGTGCGATGGCCCGGGCGGATTCCCGCCGGCAGCGTCTGTTCGGAGCTGGCCACCACGATGGACCTGCTGCCCACGTTGGCCAAGCTGGCCGGCACGAAACCGCCGGCCGATCGCGTCATCGACGGCAAGGACATCTGGCCGCTGATGGCGGGCGTCAAGGGCGCCCAGACGCCGCACGAGGCCTTCTTCTACTACCGCAGCCTGCATCTCCAGGCGGTGCGATCCGGCAAGTGGAAACTGATCCTCGAGCGTACGCACACGCCGAGGCGCAAAGACAGGAAGCCGAAGCTGATCCGCGAGGCCCTGTACGACCTGCGGGCCGATATCGGCGAGAAGCACGATGTCTCGGCCGACCACCCCGACGTGGTCAAGCGGCTCCGCGCGTTGGCGGAGCGATGCCGCCAGGACCTCGGCGACAGCAGCCGGAAGATCCTCGGCAAGGGCCGCCGCCTTGCGGCCACACTGTGATCGGACGCACTACGGAGACGACCAAAATGAGCGAGACATCCATCGGTCGGCGTCAGTTTATCAATCGTTTGGGGCAGGGCGCGTTGGGTCTGACCGGGACGTCAGCCCTGCTGGGGCCGCGGCCGGCGCGGGGCCAGGCCGCGGGCGCGCGGAAGCTCAACGTCGTCTTCATCCTCATCGACGACCTGGGCTGGCGGGACGTCGGTTGCTACGGCACGGATTTCTACGAGACGCCCCATATCGACAAGCTCGCCGCTGGGGGCATGAAGTTCACCAACGCGTATGCGGCCTGCCCAGTCTGTTCGCCGACGCGAGCGAGCATCATGACGGGCCGGTACCCGGCCAGGCTGCACCTGACCGACTGGATCGCCGGCCACAAGCGGCCCTACGGCAAGCTGCGGGTGCCGAAGTTCAATCAACAGCTCCCGCTGCCCGAGGTCACCCAGGCCGAAGCCCTCAGGCCGGCCGGTTACGTCTCGGCCAGCATCGGCAAGTGGCACCTCGGCGACACGCCCTTCCATCCCGAAAAGCAGGGGTTCGACCTGAACTTCGCCGGCACCCGCTGGGGCGCGCCCAGAAGGTACTTCTACCCCTACAAAGAATGGACCTGCGACCGCCGCCGGCCCGACGAATACCTGACCGACCGCTTGACCGATGAGGCCGTCGACTTCATCGAGCAGAACAAGGACAAGCCGTTCTACCTGTATCTGTCGCACTTCGCCGTCCACACACCGCTGCAGGCCAAGCGGGAGCTGATCGACAAGTACAAGGCCAAGCTCGCCCGGAGCGGCGTGAAGCTCGACCCGGCCATGGTCAAGAAGCGAACGACCTACGCCGCCATGATCGAGAGCGTGGACGAGAGCGTGGGTCGGGTCATGGCCAAGCTGGACGAACTGAAGATCGCCGACCGGACCGTCGTGTTCTTCATGTCCGACAACGGGGGCCTGGCGTGGGTGACCTCGAACGCCCCGCTGAGGGCCGGCAAGGGCACGATGTACGAGGGCGGCATCCGCGAGCCGATGATCGTTCGCTGGCCCGGCGTGGTCAAGCCCGGCAGCACGTGCGACGTGCCCGTCACCAGCACCGATTTCTACCCGACGATCCTCGAGATGGCCGGGGTAAGGCCCGATCCGAACCGCGTCCTGGACGGCGTGAGCCTCGTGCCGCTGCTCAAGCAGACCGGCACGATCCGGCGCGATGCGCTCTATTGGCACTACCCGCACTATCACCCGTGTGGCGCCACGCCGAGCGGGGCCATCCGCAAGGGCGACTTTAAGCTGATTGAGCGTTACGAAGACGGAAGGGTCGAGCTGTACAACCTCAAGGACGACCTCAGCGAGAAGCACGATCTGGCCGCCGAGATGCCCCAAAAGGCCGCCGAGCTCCGTAAGGCGCTCGCCCACTGGCGAAAGGCCGTCAACGCCCAAATGCCCACGCCCAACCCCGATTACGATCCGACCAAGGAGAACCAGGGCGGCTGGTGGCGGCGAAAGAAGCCCAAGGCCAGGAAGAAGCCCAAAGGATGAACCATCCGACGGGTGGGGGCCATGGCCGCCGTGCCCCCCCGTCCTTGGGCAGGACCGTTCACGACTTGGGGACGGGCTTCGCCTTCTCGGCGGCGGGATAGGTGTATCTGCCTGTCCTGGTATTGAACGTGACCATAGGCACATCCTCGACGAAGTAGC
>CAYOGX010000892.1:0-2861 GCA_964403235.1 uncultured Planctomycetales bacterium
GCCGTGCCGAACGATCCGCCGGCCGCCATGTACTGCACGAGGTAGACGGCGTCGAAGAAGCCCAGACCCATCCCGTCGTATTCCTCTGGGATCTCCGCCATGAGCAGGCCAAGCTCGCCCGCTTCATGGAACAGCTCGAGCATCAAGCCTTCCTTCATCTCGTCGATTTCCTCTGCCCGAGGAATGACCTTGTTGTCGATGAACTTCCGAATGGTGTCGGCCATCATCTCGACATCGTCGGACAACTCCTCCGACGTGTGGATCACCTCGGCGGGTGGATCCTCGATCAGAAACGAACAGCCTTTGACGGCAGCGGTGGCCTCAGCCATGATACGGTCCTCCCTAGTGATGCCCGATGGTACGACATGGTCGTCAAGGTCGTACCCGGCGAGTCCTACGACCACTCAGACATGATACGCTAGTATACACTAACTTGCCACATCCGTCAACGCAGATCGAGATATTCTTGCATCCGAGCCCGAGCGTCCCGGCGCGTCGCGCCAAGTCGGACATAACGCACCCACAAGGGCGCACGAACCCCTTCACGTGTCCGCCGGCTTGCGTCGGACGACCAGGAGCGTCAAATCGTCCGACTGCGGGGCACCGGTGGTAAACCGGCGGACCTCGGCCACGATGGCGTCGACAAGGGCCTGGGCCGGCGCTGCGGCGTGCCGTCTTACCACCCCCGCCAACCGCTCCACCTGGAACATCCGACTGTCGGGGTCCGTCGCCTCGGTCACGCCGTCGGTGTACATCACCACGCAGTCGCCCAGGTCCAGCTCGAGCCGGAACAGGCGGTAGTCGCCCTCCTCCCGGACGGCCAGCGGGAACCCCCCAAGGTTGAGCGGCGACGTCCGCCCGTCTTGCACCAACACGGGCGGATTGTGGCCGGCACTGGCGTAGCTCAGACGATGTGCATCCGGCTCGAGTTGGGCGCAGAACATCGTCACGAAATCCCCCGACTGCTGCTGTTCCGACAGGATCGCACGGTTGGTGACCGCGAGCACCCGGTCGGGCACCAGGCCGTCCAGCGAAGCCGCCCGCGCGATCCCCCGCGTCTCCGACATGAACATCGCCGCCGGCAGTCCTTTGCCGACGGCGTCGCCGATCATCAACGTCACGCGACCGTCGCGGGTCAGGAACATGTCGTAGAAATCGCCGCCGACCTCGTAGGCGGGCAGGCACAGCCCGGCCAGCTCGTAGCCGACCACGTCCGGCGGGCGCTTGGGCAGGACGCTCTGCTGCACCTGCCTGGCGAGTTCCATCTGCTGGGCGAGGCGTTCCTTCTCGGCCGTTGTTTTCTGTAGCTCTCGGACGTAGACGTCCAGGTCATGGCTCATTCGGTTGAGGGTACCGGCCAGGTATCCGAGCTCGTCGCGGCCGCGGACGGGCACCTCGAGCGCCCCGGGTGTGCCGCCGGCGGCACGGACGCGATCAGCCAGCTCCAGGACCCGATCGGCGAGCTGCCGGGCCATCGCGGCCCCGATGATCAAACAGCCAAAGATCGCCAGGTTGATCAGTACCGCCAGCGTGTTGGGCATGCTGGCCAGCGCCCGTGACCGCCCCGCCAGCGCGGGGGTAATCGTGATGACGCGGAGGTCCAGGTAGTCGGTCACCGCCTCGGCGATATGCCACCTCTGGCCGCCGTGTTTGATGATCTTCGGCTGGCCTTCGAAGATCGCTTCGGGTGGGTTCCAACCGGACAGCGCGTCGGGCCCGCGGCTGTACAGGACATGGCCCTCGGCGTCGAGCACGACGTAGCCCCTGACTGCCCGGAGCTCGCCCAGCCCCGACTGCTCGACCCGCCATACCACCAGGCCCGTCAATACTTGATCCGGGGATGACGGCAGTCGGGCTGCCCCGCGAAGCCGCTGGCCGGAGAGCCGGTCCGGGGCCCGAACCATGAAGAACGCCACCCCTTCCTCGCGAAACACCCGCAAGAGCTGAGTCGGAATCTGCGGAACGATCAGGGCGGCGTGGGTGACATCTAGCTGGTCGAAGGCATTCGGTCTTGAACGCCATTCGCCCAGCTTCTGTTCGCGTTTTTGCTCGTCGTAATCCGGTCGATCGTACTCTCTGGCCCAGGCCCGGAGCAACTCGGCATGTCGTTCGATCTCGTTGCGGTCGTCATAGGCCGCCCGTTGATTGGCCGAGCCCGCGAGAAACTCCGCTTGCGACAGCGTCCCCCATACCGTCAGCGCGCCCACGGCGTAGAGCGGCAACAACCCCGCCAAGAGCACCAGCATCATCAGCCTGCCGTTGATGGGCAGGTCGTTCAGGGAACTCAGCCGCATGTGCTCCTGCGGGCCGCGGTCCACCGCACCGAAGAACCGTTGACAGAAGAACGGGCCCCGCACCATCATCGGCGAGGCCGCCTTCAGCATCAGCGGCGTCAGCAGCCAGCAAGGCAGCATGTTGCCGAAGAGCCATTGGAGGAAGTTCAAGGCGTAGTCGCTGGCCGCCTGGACGTCGCCGGCCGCGACGTGTCGAAGGTAGCTCTCCGTCACCCCCGTTGCCGCCCCCAGGAAATTGCCGACCACGCACCCCACAAAGGCCAGCCCGAACCAATCGCGCGAACTCCGCAGACGCGGATCGAGCCGACGATACCGGAACCACCACCCCGCCAGGCACGACTGGATCGCGTTGGGCACGACGAAGAGGAACGGGTTGTCGCCGATGAACCCGTTGGCGAGCATCGCGCCGGCCACGCCGGGAATGGCCCCGAAGATCCCGAACCAGATCGGGAAGACGACCTGGAAGGCCGCCGCCGGCCAGAACAGCCCGACGGCCTGTCCTGCTGAGATGGGAAAGGTAATCGTGCCCAGCGTCGCCGTCAGCCCCACCAGAACGAGCAGGTAGAG
>CAYOGX010000893.1:0-2855 GCA_964403235.1 uncultured Planctomycetales bacterium
CGCTTCGGCCTTCTAGCATTGCAGGCCACACCGGTCCGGCGCTCGGGGGCGAACGCCCCTACCACGGGCCGGTTCCCCTGAATCGAAACCGCAGGGGTCTGGTGAATTGACGATGCGCCCGACGGACTCGACCGAGCGTTGCGTCCGGCTTGAAGATCAGCAAGGCCTCCTCAGTGGCGAAGACGGTGCCGGCTGCGATGGCCGTGTTCTGGTCGAGCGGCGTTCCCTTTAGGCCCAGCGGATAGACCATCGGTCGGGACCAGTACGAGAAGGCCATGTGGTACTTGGCGACGTACGTGCACGGCGCCGTGTTCGGCACGGGACCGCCAAGCCGGTTACCCACAAACTGGGACTTCCGCAGCGCGGCAATGCCGTAGCCCCTCTTGAGGTGATAACCGGCCACCCAGGGGACGTCCCGGTCGAGCACGCCCAACGCGCCCCGGGCGATGCCGGGGACGTTCGCCCAACCCTCGTCATCCTGATGGGCGTTGATCTCGCGGACGGTCACGCGGCCGTCTTCCTCGGGCCAGGCGAAGTGTGTGAAGATCTCGGGGATCTCCTTGCCGCCCTCTTGTCCGCCGGGTCCCGGCTTGGGCGGATGGCTCACGACGATCTCGCCGATCCGCACCGCGCGGGCGGATCGATTGGCAGTAAACTCGAGCGTCGCCGAGACGTGGACATACGGCACGTGGGCATAAAACGTGTACGTGATCGACGTGGTCACGTCGCGGAAGCTGTGTAACGGCCCCCAGCGATGGTAGCGGAGGGCGATCGGGCCGCCCAGGCGCTTCTGGTTCGGCGGGACCGGCCAGTTGAAATCGTGATCCCACGTCTGCGGCGGGCTCCACACGTCCGTCCCGAAGTGCATCGGGATGTTCTGATGAAAGGACATCCCTGTGTCTGGGCCCTGGGCGGTTCGCCGGGCGGTCAGGATTGCGCCGGATTTCGGGTCGAGCTGGATCGCGTAGTGCTCGTTGGCGATGGCCAGCGCGGGCAGCTCACCGCTGACCTTCAAACCGCCCTTTACTTCTGCCGTCGGTAGGTTCGTTTTCGTGGCCTCGGTCTTGTCGGGCAGGCCCCAGAACAGGCGGTACGTCACCTCGGCGCTTGCCGGGCAGTGGGCCAGGAAGACGACGTTCACGCTTCTGGCCGGCGCGGGGGCCTTGGCCTTGTCGGGGCCTTGGGCGACGGCGGCGACTTCCTTCAGCACCTGGTGCGGCACCAGCCTGCCTCGATCGCTCGACTCGAGCCGGACGACGCGGATGTGATCGCACCAGCGCCGTGCCTCTGCGTCCGGGACGCTGAGTGTCACCTCGACCGGCTCGAACTCGCGGGCCAGCCCCGCCGTCTCTGCCAGCACGTAGTCGTAATGGAACGCGAAGCGCTTCTCCCAACCCGAAACGGAGATCGGTTCAGACCCCTCGCGAGCGCTTGAGCCCACGGCCCGCGTCGGGACCGTTATCCCCAGCAGGACGGGAGCCAAGACCAGCAGCCCTGGACGATTCTTTGGCAAAGCGTTTCTCACTCGAATGCTCCTCGCGTCGATGTCTTCCCGAGCCGCGGGATTCATCCCGCGCGGCGCGTCGCCCGCGCGACGTGAACGTCGCGGCTCGGATCATTGCATCACATCTCGAGATCCATCCCGAGCGTACGCAACCGGATCCAAGGTGCACCCGGTCGTGACGCATTGTCGTCATGCTCACTTCGGCGTCCAGAGGAACGACCGCCGGTGGATGCCGCTGCGAGGGTTCCGCCCCGACGACGGCGTACTCACCAGCACGGCGACGTGATTGACCTGGCCCGGGCGGATTCGCTCCGTCACGTCGATGTCGATCGGCGTTCGCACGTCATGGTGCCCCAAACGCCAATGCCGAGCCACCTTGAATCGCTGCAAGACGCCGTTGACCCAGATCCACACACCCCGGTTGTAGACCCCCCCGATCGTGAGCCACAGCCGTTTGCCCTTCACATCAGCCGGCACGTCAAAGCCGGTCCGATACCAGATCTTCCCCCAGGTCACCCAGCCGTGCTCGTCGTGGTGCCCCTGGGCCTGGCAGTACAACGTCGTGTCGATGGTGTCCCAGCCCTCGCTCGTCTCGGGAAGATACCACCGGTAGATCACGCCGATGTCCTTCGGGTCCGTCTTGAATGCCCAACGTCTCGGCAGCAGCAAGACCATCTTGCCCTTCCTTCCGCCCGCACGGTCGGCCAGCCCCTGATACACGGTCTTGTGCCATTCCAGACTGGTCTTGGACCGCCTGGCCCATTTCGACGTGTGGGGAAGCAGACCGGGCCCGATCTTGCCGACGCGGTCGCGGATGGCCAGCATCCTGTCGGCCCATTCGACGCCCTTGGCGAATTCGCCGCGGGCGACGGCCTGCTCCATGGCCAGGTAGGCCTTCATGTGATCGTGCACGAGCTGCAACACCCGGACGTGCAATTGCGATTCGGGGCGCTCTGCGAGACGCCCCGCCTCCTGCATACAGGCGTCCAGCTTCTTCATGACCGGCGGCAGGACGACCCGCCACGGCATGAGTCGGCCCCACGTCTCGTGAACGGTCGTCTGATCGATCACCTCCTCGAGCGTCCAGACGTACCGCTCCACCGCATCGGCCGCCTTGCCGTAGAACCTCTGGCAGTAGTCCCGCACGAGCTCGTCCACGTCCGCCTGAGCGTTCCACATCAGCTTGGCGCGGACGTAGTAGTTCAGGTGGGTGACCATCCAAGCGTTCTGGCCTTCCGTCCAGAATCCCCACACGCCCCGGGCCTTGAAATAGGGCACATCGTGTTTCAGGTTGTGGAGCATGGGAAACGGCAAGTTCACCAGGGAGTTACCGGGGTCGTAGTCGTAGATG
>CAYOGX010000894.1:0-2854 GCA_964403235.1 uncultured Planctomycetales bacterium
CGTTCGCCGTCAGCTTCTTCGCCGACACGCGGATGATGACCGAGCACGCGCTGCCGAGCTTCGGGGACTGGCGGGGCGATCATTACAAGTCGTCCGACGAGGCCAACTCGACCTACTGGCTGCGGTTGATGTTCATCCAGGAGCGGCTGGCGGACCCATCGCTGTGGCTGGGCGGTGCGATCCCGCGCTACTGGCTGGCGGATGGTCAGACGGTCTCGATCGAGAACGCGGCCACGTACTTCGGGCCGATGTCGATGAAGATCACGTCGCGCGTGTCGCGCGGTGAGATCGAGATGACGTTCGACCCGCCGCGACGCAATCCGCCCAAGCGGATCCGCGCGCGATTCCGCCATCCCGACGGCCGGCGGATGACGCGCGTCGAGGTCAACGCCAAGTCGCACGACAAGTTCGACCCCAAAACCGACTGGGTCGAGCTGCCCCAATGCACGAAGCAGACGCGTATCGTCGCGCATTACGACTAGCGCGTACGCTTCCAATCGCGGCGCGCGTACGTCGCATGCCGGGCACTTGGTACTACCCAACACGGCCAAGTTACGCCTCGTTCCTCGGGGTGGCTTGACCGTGCCACACCGGCGCGTCTGTGACGGATGACCGATCTACGGTTCGACCCAGATGGGACTGGACCAGGCCTGGTCGCCGTTGGATTGCACGACGCGGGCGTAGTAGCAGTCGACGGCGTCGCCGTCGGCGCGGTCCGTGAACGTCAGCGTCGCCTGGCAGTTCGGCGCGAAGACGAGGCGATGGAACATGATCGATTCGGTGCTGAACGCGCCGGTGATGTCGATGTCATTGCTGGCGGCCAGGTCGGTGAGCTTCTTGGTGAGCGTCATGGCCGCCGGTTGGGCGAGCGTCGCGGTCAGCGTGGCGTCGGCGCCGGCCCGCAACTTTAGCACGACGGCGTTGGTGACCAGATCGCCCAACGGTTGGATCCGGGAGGTGTAGGACCGGACGTGGCAGGTCGTGGCGGATCGGCGCGTGATGATATTGCGTCGATTCTCATGGAACGGCCCGGCGCGGAAACAGCCGAGGATATCGAGGATCTCGCCGCCGTCGACGCTCAGCTCGAAATCCCAATCGCAGATCCGCGCCATGTTCAAATCGCCCCACGGTCCCCAGCCGAACTCGACGCGGCACAGCACGGGCCGATCCCACGCGGCTGGGCTGGCGGGCAGATCGGCCGGGAAGACCCGCGCGATGGCGCGATTGTTCTTGAGCAACTCGATCCGCTCGATCTCGTCCCAGCCGGTGGCGTGGACGGTGACGTCGCGCCGGTCCGCCGCGGATAGGACCTCGCCCATCCATCGGCCGTTGAGGCGGAAATCCAGGCCGATCCGGTCCCCGGTGACCGCAAACGTGCGGCGCGCGCGGATCGCCTCGAAGACGCCTTCGCGCGTCAGCGCATCGGCGTACAGACCGGTCAGGCCCTCGCGGTACGCGCCGGGATAGCCCAGATGGTCGTCGGTGCTGGCCACGACACCGACGCGGGCGCCGCGGGCCAGCAGCGATCGCATCGTGTTGACGGTCCATCGTCCGCCCATGCTGTGGCGGGTGTACTCGAACGGCCCGCGGTCGTGCTCCGCGCCGCCGTGCTCGGAGAAAAACTCTACGACGGGCGAGACGGCCACATCGAGATGGTCGAAGTTCGCCCCACGCCAGCCCGCGCGGTAGGCCGGGTGATGGGGGATGATCAGCGCGTCCTTCTGCTTGGCGAAGGCTTGCAGCTTGGTGACGTGGTCGAAGTGCGCCAGCGGCGTATCCTTGCCGCCCGGGTAGATGACGCAGTAGTCGCCGAACTGGCTGGAATGCCATTCGTAGGCGACGAAGGTCACGAACCGGCCCGGCTGATGGTGCGCCGCGGCCAGCCGCTCGACGTCGGGCCAGTGCTTGCGGGTCACCTCGAACCCCTTGACCCACTTGAGGTGCTTGTCCTGCGGCATCTTGGGCATGTCGTGCCAGTGGCCGTGCGGGGTGAACGCGAAGAAGTCGAGGTGGCGCTTGGCGATGTCGTACGACCGCTCCAGCGAGCCCTTCGCGTAGCCGACGGCGTTGTGGTTGTGCAGGTCACCCCAGTACAGACGTTTCGTTTCGGACATGGTTCAACCCCGTAGGGCCCGCCGTGTGGACCCGCAGGCCTATCGCTTCACTTTCTTGGCCTCTCTCTCGAAGAACTCGAGCCAGCCGAGCATGAGCGCATCCCCGATCTGCGTCGACCGGCGACATTCTTCAGGCGTCTTGCCATGGTAGAACCCGATCCAGCCAGTGGCCACGCCTCTTGAGGATTGAATGAATCGTTCGAGCTCCGGCATCGAGCACTTGAGGGGAAAAGTCTCCTCGATGACAAGCGGCTTTCCCACGGAGAAGCCTGCGAGCGTCTCCATCGCTTGTTCGAGTTCTGATTTCTTGGGGTAGAGGTGGACGCTGATGAAATCGACTTCGGCGGCGATCTTCTCCGGCGCGAAGCCGGAGGTCAGCCCGGCCCGATCCAGACTCCACGGGACCAGGCCGACTGTAATCAAGTGCCGGCGATCGTGCTTGCGTACGGCGGTTGCCAGATGTCGGATCCATTGAGCAGCGAGGGTCGGGCGCGGACGATCGCGCCGATCCAACGAAACGAACTGAACGAAGTGCTTGCCGGCGAATGCGGGCCCCAGCCACTCGCCGGATTTCCTGCGGCCGCCGGGGACAACCGGCTCGTTCATCAGATCGTAGCAGAAGACGGCGGGACTTCGGGCGCAGCGGTCTGCAACCGCCTCCCAGAAGCGTGCTTGCACGTCCCAACGCTGGTCTTCGCCAAGCGCATCGTACCACCCGGGCACGTCTTTCTTGTGGTAGC
>CAYOGX010000895.1:0-2852 GCA_964403235.1 uncultured Planctomycetales bacterium
ATGCCACGCCGGAGACGTGCGACATCGGCGATCGGCCGGTCGATCCGCGGTGGGTGGCCGAGATGTCCGAGCGGGCCGCGCGTTGCGCGGCGCAGGCGTTGGAGCAGTGCCGCCCCGCCGAGCTGAGATTGATCCGCAAGGAGGTGCCGGGTCTGAACGCCAACCGCCGTCGAGACGATCGGCCCTGCGATCGGGAGATGGTCGCGTTGGTGGCGGTGGACGCGTCCGGCGTGCCGTTCGGGGCGTTGATCGTGTTCGCAGCCCATCCGACGACGGTGCAGGTCCACCCGTTCTTCTCGGCCGACTACGTCGGTCATGCGATGGGTCTGATCGAGGCCGAGATGGGCGATGATTTCGTCGGTGTGTTTGCCAACGGGTGCTGCGGCGACGTCCGGCCCGAGGCGCCGGAGGACGAATCGGGTCTGGTCAAGCAGGGCGAGGGCGTCGGTGCGGCCGGGCTCGAGCTGATCCGGGCCGCCATCGGCAGTTCCGGGCAGGTTGTCGACGGCCGCGTGCGAACGGTCGTTCGAGATGCGACCGTCCATCGCCAGCCCTTGCCGACGTTGCGTGAGCTGCTGGCCGAACGCGAGCGGATCGTCGGTGAACTCGGCGGCGACCTGCGGATCGAGGGTCGCTGGCCCACCGGTCGGCGGGCGGATCTGTGGTACCTGGACGAGAAGATCGCGCTGGCGCGCGGCCCGGCGAGTTGGTCCGCGCCGATCCGTGGATTGGCGGTCGGTGATCTGCGGGTGGTCGGGTTGCCGTGCGAGCCGCTGGCCCGCGTGGGCGAGTCCATCAAGCAGCACGCCCCGGGACCGACGCCGGCAGTGATCGGCTATGCCGACCCGATGCTGGGGTACGGCGGGATGCAGGCCGACTATGACGAGGGCGGATACGAGAGCATCCCGTCGCGGTGGGCACGTCTGGGCCCCGGCAGTGGTGAGGCCATGGGCGCCGTTGCGCTGGACGTGTTGAAGGAGGTCAACGGTGGGTAAAACGAGGACAAAGACGGTTCGCGGCGATAAGGACAAGCTGGCCATCCGCGGTGGCAGGTCCGTCCGCACCAGGCCGTTCCCGCAGCGCAGGCCGTTCGACGGGCGTGAGGTCAAGGCCGCCACGGCCGCCATCCGGTCGCAAAACCTCTTCTGGAGCGGCGGCAAGTACGTCGTCGAATTCGAGAAGAAGTTCCCCGCGTTCTACGGCATGAAGTACGGGGTGGCTGCGACGTCGGGGACGGCCGCCATCCACCTGGCGGTCGGTGCGATCAACCCGAACCCCGGCGACGAGATCATCACCGCGCCGATCACCGACCTGGGCAGCGTCGTGCCGATCCTGCTGCAAAACGCGATCCCGGTCTTCGCCGACGTCGACCCGGCGACGATGAACATGTTGCCGGAAGACGTCGAGGCCAAGATCACTAAGCGGACGCGGGCGATTCTCGTAGTACACCTGTTCGGCAACGCCTGCGACATCGAAGCGATGGTCAAGATCGCGCGTCGGCATAAGCTGCCGCTGATCGAGGACTGTAGCCAGGCCCACGCGACGCGGTACAAGGGCAAGTACCTCGGCACGTTCGGCGACATCGCGACCTTCAGCATGCAGCAGTCCAAGCACATGACGACGGGCGACGGCGGCATCGCCATCACCAACAACGCGCTGTACGGCAAGCGGATGAAGGCGTTTCAGGACAAGGGCTGGCCGTACCTGCGGTTCGGCCGGCGGGCGTACAAGTTCCTGTCGCCGAACTATCGGTTCAACGAGCTGCAGGCGGCCGTCGCGCTCGAGCAGCTCAAGAAGGTCCGGGCGGTCGCGCGTCGCCGCCACAAGCTGGGCACGTTGCTGAGCAAGCTGATCGCCGACGCGCCTGGCGTGCTGCCGGCGGCCGTCACGCCCGGATCTGAGCACAGCTACTGGCTGTACCCGCTACGGATCGTCGGCGGGTCGGTCAAGCGGTTCTGCAAGGCGCTCGAGGCCGAGGGCGTCTGGGCCTGGGCGAACTACATCGGCGTGCCCATCTTCATGTGCGCCGAGACGTTGACACACAAGAACACGTACGGCAATTCGCAGTGCCCGTTCACGTGTCCGGCCGCCAGCCGGCAATACGAGTACGTCGACGGCATGTGTCCCGGTGCCGAGGAGGGTCTGAAGCACGTGGCCACGCTGGGCCTGCACGAGGACTACACCGAGCGTGACGTCCGCGACGTGGCCCGCGCGATCCGCAAGGTGGCCACGGCGTTGTATCGGTAGACACATCAGACCGTCCGGGTGCGCCTCGGCAAGCGCTGACGTGCGCGGTTGACTATCCCCGGCGGCCCCGGTACCGTTAGGGTAGATGTAAGGATCGACGTCATGAACGTCACCGTCACCGGACAACTTGAAGCGATGATCCGGCAGTTGATGGCCTCCGGCCGATACGACTCGCCCAGTGAGGTGGTCGGAGAGGCATTGTTGCTTTTCGAGGCGCACGTCCGGCTTCGTGAGATGCGTCGCGAGGAACTCCGCAGGGAAATAGCGATCGGGATCGAGCAAGCCGACCGAGGGCAGGTCAGACCGTTCGACCCGCAGACGCTGAAGCAACGCGTCCGAGAGCGGCTGGCGGACGGTCAGCCGCTGGACCACGCACAGTCATGAGCCGCTATTTCACGACGGAGCAAGCCCAGCAGGACATCATCGAGATAGCCACCTACATCGCACGGGACAGCCTTCAGGCCGCCGACCGCTTTATCGATCGCATTCACCGGCAGTTCGAGGTGCTCGCCGATACTCCTCAGTTGGGACGATCGCGCAGCGAACTCACCCCATCGCTGCGCAGCTTGCCGCTCCGACCATCCCCCAGAAAACCACCGGTGCGC
>CAYOGX010000896.1:0-2852 GCA_964403235.1 uncultured Planctomycetales bacterium
AGCTTCCTGCTGACCTACTCGCACTTCAAGCACGCCGGCCCGGACGGCAAGCAGTGCAAGGCGATTCTCGTCCGGAAGATCACCGTCTCTCGCCGCGGCGGCTAAGCGGGGCCGCGCGCGGCCGACGGGGGGAGCTGTTGACGCAGCCGGACGGCGCGATAGAATCGGTCTCGCGATGTTGAGCACGCGCGACAAGACCTGCGACTCGTGTGCCCTTGCCGCCGCCGCTGCGCACGGCAAGCACACGAACAATCCCGGCTGCGCCGGGCCGGCGGGTTGACGCGCGACGAATCGACAGTTTCTCGATTTCTCCGGCCCGCCGCGAAAGGCGGGCCTTTTTTGTTGGGCCGGTTCGCCACACCAGGGAGACAGGAAGATGGCCGAAGAATCAATCCAGTTGATCGAGCCGACGGAGGACCTGACCGAGGACTACGTCCGCTCGACCAACCCGGTAAACAGGCTGGCCCGACTGGCCGCGCAGATCGACGTGGTCACGAACGCATTGCCGAAGTCCACCCCCGACGCCGCCAGTCGATCCATGTGCGGCGTCTTGAGGATATCGTTGCGGTAGCCGATCGCATCGAAGCGCTGGTCGTCGGTCAACAGGAAGATGATATTGGGCCGCCGCGCTGCCTGGGCGCCGAGGGCCGAACCGCCACCCGCCCACGAGAGCAACAGCATCAACGTCGAGCCGTACACGAACCGCATGGGTACGCTTCCTCGAACTCACATCCCCGCCGGCAAGGCCGCACGCCATCCCGCCCGCAACTGTTTGCTCAGCTTGCCCACCAGCTCTCGGTGCTCCGGCCGGTTGGCGATGTTGACGTTCTCCTTGGGGTCGGCCTTGTGATCGTACAGCTCGACCCCACGTCTTGTTCGATTCCCGCGGCGCCTGACCCACTCGGTGAACCGATACCGCTGGGTCCGCATCGAGTAGCCCATCACGATTCCGCGCGGGTATTGACTGAACGCCGCGGTCTTCCATGCCCGTTTCGGATCCGCCATCAGCGGCACGACGCTCGTCCCCTCCAGCCCCTTCGGCGCCGCCAGCCCGCACAGCTCGCAGAGCGTCGGATAGATGTCGACGAACTCCGTCAAGGCGTCGGTCTTCGCCCCGGGGTTCGGCTGGCCCGGCGCGCTGAAGATCATCGGCACGCGCGCGGCCACCTCGAAATTCGTGTGCTTGCACCACAGGCCGTGCTCGCCCAGCTGCCATCCGTGGTCCCCCCAGAGCACCACGACCGTCTTGTCCCGCAGCTTCAACCGGTCCAACTCCGCCAACACGCGACCGATCTGCGCATCGACATAGCTGGTGGCCGCGTAGTAGGCCCGTCGTAGCTCCAACGCCTTGGCGTCGGACAACGGCCCCTTCTTGGGGATATCGAAGTACGCACGCAGCTCGCCCCAGTTGATCAGCGCGATCTTCGGCACGTCCTTCGGCGGAAACGGATTGTCCGCCAGACGGACCTCCTCGGGGGGGTACAGACCGAAGTACTTGGTCGGCGCCACGAACGGCAGGTGCGGTTTCAGGAAGCCCACCGCCAGGAAGAAGGGCTTGTCCTTGACCTGCCGCATCACCTCGATCGCCCTGTCCGCCGTCTTCCCGTCGGGCAGGGCATTGTCGGCCACGTCCGGATCTTCCCACGACGGGCCGCGTATCTTGTACTTCGGCCGGGACAACTTCAGCGGCACGCCCGTCTTCTCATCGCGTTTCAGCGTTTCTGTCCGCAGGTCTTTCCCTTCCCGCCTCATCTTCTCGCGGGCCTTCTGCAATGCCGCCAACGTCTCCGGCTTGGCGAACCCCGGGCCCTTGGGCCGCCACGATTTGGCGCTCCACGATTTCGGATCGTCCAGGCCGCCGTGATAGATCTTCCCGAACGACTGCGTGTGGTAGCCGTTCTGCTTGAAGTGCTGGGGCAACGTCACGACGTCCGGGATGGTCAGCCGGAAGTGCGTTTGCAGGTCATAGATCCGGGTGGTATCGGGCCGCAGACCGGTCAACAGCGACGTCCGCGAGGGGCTGCACACCGCCTGTTGACAGTAGGCTCGCGTGAACATCGTTCCGCGGCTGGCAAGGGAATCGATATGGGGCGTCTTGATGTGCTTGACACCGTAGCACCCCAGCTCGGGGCGCAGGTCGTCCACCGCGATGAACAGGACGTTGAGCTTGTCCTCGGCACCATGGCCCATCGCGGGGCATAGTCCCAGCACGACCGCCAAAGCACCTGTCACGTGACGCATCGGTAATGCTCCTCCTTTTCATTTCGTAGTTGGCGCCACAAGAGGGCGCCGTCGACGCACAAAGTATCCTCTCGGATGCGGCCCAGTTCAACTCCCGGCACCCGCAGCAATTCCCGTCACCGACGGATCTCTTCCCAATCCACAAGGTCGAGGTCTGTCGGTTGTGGCTTGCATGGCAGACGAGCCGCGGAGTAGTCTTGTATCAGCCTGCTGCTTTCAGGGTCCTTTCGTCAAGCGCATCGTCTGACAAGACGACGCCTGTCGGGTAGAAGCTGCCATGTGCGTGCCGACGAGAATGACAGGCAGAACGTTGCTGGCCCTTATGGTGGTTGTGGGGCCTAGCGGCGCAGCGTGGGCGGTGGAGGCGGCGCTCGACCTATCAGGTACGTGGGCATTCCAGCTCGACCCTCAAGATCGGGGGATCGCCGAGCAGTGGTTCAACCGCCCGCTGGCGGAGCGCATCAAGCTCCCCGGCTCGCTTCAGGAGCGGGGATTCGGGCAAGAGGTCACCGTGGAAACGAGGTGGACCGGCCAAGTCGTTGATCGGTCCTGGTTCACCGATCCGAAATACGCCAGGTACCGCGAGCCGGGGAACGTCAAGGTTCCCTTCT
>CAYOGX010000897.1:0-2851 GCA_964403235.1 uncultured Planctomycetales bacterium
TCGCGATCGTAGAACGCCTTGTGCGGGATGGTCATCCCGAACACACCCACGCCGACCACGCGCCCGCGTACACGCGAGATCTCCACCGCCTGCGCCAGCGGCTCGCTGCTGTCGGCACTGGCCGTGATCATCACCGCGTCCGCCCCATGTCCGGCCGTGAACGTCTCGCACCGCGCGATCAGCTCGTTGGGCGAACACACCTCGTCGGCACCCAGCCGTTGGCCCAGCTCCTGACGCCCGACCACCGGATCACATCCCAGGACGCGACAGCCGTTCGCCCGCGCGATCTGCACAGCCATCTGCCCGACCAGACCGAGACCGATCACCACCACCCGTTCGCCCAGCTCCAGTCGGGCGATCCGAACCGCCTGCATCGCCACCGCGCCGACGCACCCGAAACTGCCCTCCTCGTCGCTGACGTTCTCGGGCAGCTTCACCAGCAGGTTGCGTGGCACATAGACGAACTCCGCGTGCGAGGCGAACCCGCCCCCACCGCACGCAACCCGACTGCCCGCCGAGATGCCCGGCACGTCCCCCGAAACCGCCAGGACCTCACCCGCGCTGCTGTAGCCCTGGAGCAACGGCTGATCCAACCGCGCCAATGCCGTGCTCAGCGCCGACCGCAGCCCATCCCGCTTGACCTTGTCCAGGAACTGCCTGGCCAGATCCGGCCGCTGACGCGCCTTGCCGATCAGCGACTTCTTGGCCAAATCGATGTTCATCTTCTCCGTGCCGGCCGAGATCAGCGAGCACCGCGTCCGCACCAGCGCCCCCGGTCCCCGCATCGCCGGCGCGGGCACCTCGGCGATGTCCATCCGGCCCGTTCGCATGTTCTGGATGATCTGTTTCACAAGGCGTCACCTTGCACTACGGACGCATTATAGCCCCGGTTCGCGCGGGAAACGAGGTTCCGGCCCGACCCCGAGCGCGCCAGCGGTACGCCCTCATAGCGCGCTTGCGCGCGGCGGTAACACGTCGAGCAGCTCGATCACCCGATCCACCCGCAGGTCGGGTCGCGCATCACGGAGCTGATCGGCCGGCCAATCCAGCCCCTCGGACCGGACCAGCGCCGTTTTCATCCCGCGTCGTTGAGGTTCGGCCACGTCGTGGATCGGTCCGTCGCCGACGAACAACATCCGGCTCGGCTCGGGTCGAGGGCCCGACCCGTGGACGGCCGCGATGGCCGAATCATAGATCGCCGGATGCGGCTTGCGATAACCCACGGTGCTGCTGAACGTACACGCATCCGCCCACTGCCTCAGCCCCAGCCGTTCCAGTTCCGCCAGCGCGCACGGCTCGACCGCAGCGACGTTGCTGACCAAGCCGAGTCGGTACCCCCGGCGGCTCAACTCAGCCAGCGTCTCGGCTGCGCCCTCGATCGGATCGAGGACGCCGACCCAGTTGTGCCAGAAGGCGTCCAGGGCGCGGTCGACAGGCCATTCGTCCGGCGATCCCAGCCCCATCTGCTCCGCCCAGACCGCCAAGACGGCCCGCGTGTCCACCTCGCGATGTTCGGGGTCGCGGCGTGCGGCCGCCAGCGCCGCGGCGAATTGCTCCGCCAGCAGGTCGGCCGCCGCGTGCAGGCCCCAGCCGACCTCATCGGCCACCACCTCGACCGCTCGCGCCGCGCAGTCGGGCCAGTGGTCCGCTTCCCGGGTCACGCCGGCCAGCGTCCCTCCCCAATCGAAGAAGATCGTTGCCACCTCGAGCTTGGCGGCCATGATCGCGTCCGCCTGCCCCGCGCGAACCGGTCCGCGTCGGCACCCCTGCGCGATGCTTGCACATCGCAGGCCCAAATGCAAATACGGCATCGCGACGCCTTACTGACCCGTCGCGATGCCGGTTTGGTCGTCTTGATCGGTTCCCGAACGGTCGGCGACCCGACCGGACCAGGGCCGACGCTCTAGGGTCCGCTAACGACGAACGAGACCGTGGTCTGGTTGATGCGGAACGTGACGGTCTGGCCGAATTCGTAGTCGATGCCCGCCCTCAGCTCCACCGGCGGCGGATCGTAGGTGAACTCCTGAACGAGCTGCCCCGTGGCCGGGTCGCTGTCTTGCTCACGGACCGCCTGCAACGTGTTGGGGAACCGTTTGAAGAAGGTATGGGTCAGTACCTCCTCGGCACCCGCCACGGGCGTTCCGCTGGCATCGACCTGCACCACCGTCGAGCTGCCGACCAGCGTTATCCCCGTTGACGCGGGCATGAGCAACCAGGTTCGGCTCTCGCTCGTGAGCGGGTCACTGGGATCTTGCGTGGCGATCTCGATCTGGACCGTGTTATCCGGGACGCTGCGCTGGATGGGCTTTTGGGTGCTCAAGACGTTCTGTCCCGGGTCATAGTCAGCCGCGTCGAACACGTGCGTCGTCCCGTCCTCGTCGACGAATTCCGTCAAGGCGCCGTTGGCGAACGTTAACGTCTGGTCGGAGGTCGTGTCGGCCCAACTCCCGTTCAGGTCGACAGTGAGCACGGTCACGCCGGCGCTCTCCGGCGGCGCCAATTCATACCGCTGCGTCTGCCCGACGGCCACATTGGCGATGAAGGTCTGGCCATCCCCCACGAAGTCGACGCCGACGTTGTACGAGGTGTTGTTCTCGACGGCCAAGAAGATGCCCGTGGTCGTCGTCTTGGTGGTCGGCTCGAGGGTGATCGGCCCCGACGAGGCGGGCGTCGAGGCCGCGATGGCCGCTATGAGAGGTCCGGCTTTCGGAAAGCACCCACTCAGCGTCAGGAATGTCCCGCACTCGGCCTGCAGGAGCAGACCCAGACACCCCAATCCCATCAGTCCACGAATCAGGAGCATTGTCCGAAACCCTCGCTCAAGAGCCCGGGGGTGAACCTTTTTCGGGCG
>CAYOGX010000898.1:0-2845 GCA_964403235.1 uncultured Planctomycetales bacterium
CCATGAAGTTACAACAGCCACAATTTGATGGAAAAATTACTTTGGAAAGGACCATTAAAAACCGGCGGACCTGTAGAGCTTTCAGGTCAGCCCCTTTATCACAGGGAGAATTCTCACAACTTCTGTGGGCGGCCTACGGCATCAGCGCGTTCGGCGATCATCTCAGCGAACTGGGGTTGATGAGCCTGATGCACGTCAGGGAGGGCCAGGAGCAGACGCGCGTCACCGCCGAGATGCTGTTCGTGTTCTTCCTGCCGTTTTTCCTGCTGAGTCCCGTGGCGGGCTTGGCGGCTGACCGACTGCCGCGCAAGCACATCATGATCGTCGCCGACCTGATCCGTGCCGGCATCGTCGTCTCGATCCCGCTGCTGCCGATGCTGGCGGGCGTAGGCGAGGGTCAACCCGTGCCGGTCTACCTGGGCCTGCTGCCGCTGTTGCTGATCGGTGTGTTCGCGACGTTTTTCAGTCCGGCGCGGTTGTCCATCCTGCCCGCGTTGGTCCCGGACGATCAGCTCGTTCGGGCCAACAGCGTCATCAACGGGATGGGCACGATTTGCAGCATGATCAGTTTCCTAATCGGCGGGTGGCTGGCGGCCAACTACCTCTGGTGGACGTTTCGCATCGACGCGCTGACTTTCCTGGTTAGCGCCGCGTTCGTGTTGATGATCTTCCCGCCGGCCGGTCGACGCCGGATCGCCGCGACGGTCGGGCCCGACGCCACCGGCTGGTGGCTGAACATGCGCGAGGGCGTGCGCTACATCCGTTGCCACCGGCGCGTCATCCACCTGATCCTTCTGACGGCGTTGTTCTGGGTGGCGGCTTCGACCTTCAACAGCGTGACGACGTCGTTGGTGCTGACGCGCTACGGGATGCCCGACTATGCCGTGCTGGGCTATTTCCGCGGCACGCTGGCCGGTGGGATGGTGCTGGGGGCAATTCTGCTGACGACGTTCGGCGAGGCCCTGCGGAGCGAGATCGCCATCACGTGGTCGCTCGTGCTGGCCGGCCTGTCGATGCTGGGCCTGGCCTGGACCGACAGCATCTGGATCGGGGCGGCGCTCGCCGTCCTCCTGGGCATCTGTGGGTCGGGGCTCGTCATCAGCGTCAGCACGCTGACGCAGCGGATCGTGCCCGACTACGCCCGCGGTCGGGTCTTCGGGCTGAGTGACTGGGCCAGCATGGGCGGCCTGCTGACGGTGACGGGGGTGCTGGGCCTGGTGCCGTTCCCGCCGGGCGTGCTCGATGCGGCCGTGCCGTGGATCCTGTTGGCGATGGCTGTGATGCTGCTGGTCGCGTGGCTGGCGATGGTCGTCTACCGCCAGCGTCGCGCGCCGTTCCGCCCCTGGATCCACTTCCTCAAGAACGTGCTCGACTTCTACTGCACGTGGTGGTTCCGGATGCAGCGAGTGGGTCCCTGCACGATCCCCCGTAACGGGCCCGTCATCATCGCCGCGAACCACACCTCGCCCATCGACCCGCTGTTGATCACGGCCGCCAGCCCGCATCGTCTGTTCAGCTTCATGGTGGCCCTGGAGTACTACCGCATCCCCGGTGTGAATTACCTCAGCCGGCTGATCGACTGCATCCCGACCACGCGGAGCGGGGTGGACACGGCCGCCACCAAGGCCGCCCTGCGACACGTCAAGAATGGCGGCGCGCTCGGCATCTTCATCCAGGGCCGCATCCAGCTCGCCGGTGAGACGCTCGGCCCGAAGGAAGGCGTTGCCTTGCTGGCGTTGCGGACCCGGACACCGGTCGTGCCCGTCCATATCAGCGGCGTGCGTTACGACGAGAACGTCCCGATCACGTTCTTGCGCCGCCACCGCGCCCGCGTCTGCTACGGCCAACCCATAGACCTCAGCGCCTACTACGACGGTTTCCGAGACCGTGAGGTCCAGCGCCAAGTCGCCGAGCTCATCATGCAACGCATTTGGGGCCTGGCGCCCGCGGCGGATTGACGGGTGGGGGGATCGTCCCACGACAGGAGGAGCGCCTCCGGATCCGAGCCGCGCCCGTAAGGAAGCGGTCGATTGAAGTAACCCCCCGAGAGACGCGCATCTGAGCGCTTGAACGCCGTGGCGCGGGCCGGTACAACCACTCGCAGAGCGTGGGTACCAGGAGAACCACCATGTGCGCCAAGGGCGATCAGCCAGCCGGTCCGACGCGGTCCGTCCGCGATACGCTGGGCGAGGTGCAAGTGCCGGCCGATGCGTACTACGGTGCGCAGACGGCGCGGGCCATCGAGAATTTCCCCGTGTCGGGCGAGCCGGCGCGGTGGGAGATCTTCGAGGCCATGCTCATGATCAAGCGGGCGGCGGCCCAGACGCACTCCGAGCTGAAACTGCTCGACAAGGGGATCAGCAAGGCCATCGTGTCGGCGTGCGACGAGCTGCTGGCCGGGGCGCATCGCGATCAGTTCGTCGTCGACGTCTATCAGGCCGGCGCAGGCACGAGTCTGAACATGAACGTCAACGAGGTGGTGGCCGCAGTTGCCCTGGAGAGAACTCACAGGCCCCGCGACCGGACCCACCTGATCCACCCGAACGACCACGTGAACATGTCGCAGTCGACCAACGACACGATCCCGACCGCGACGCAGGTGGCCGTCCGCGTTCGACAAGGACAGCTCGACCAGGTTCTGGGCGACCTGGCCGGCGCGCTGGCCGAACTGGCCGAACGGACCCCCGACGTCTGGACCGCCGGCCGAACTCACCTCCAAGACGCCGCCACGGTCCGGATTGCCGACCGGTTTCGCGGCATGGCCGTGACCGTCACGCGCTGCCGCGCCGAGCTCGAGCACGTCTGTTGGCTGTTGCACGCGCTGCCGCTCGGCGGATCGGCCGTC
>CAYOGX010000899.1:0-2837 GCA_964403235.1 uncultured Planctomycetales bacterium
ATACCGACCTCGGCATTGGTTACATCGCCGCAGTCGAGCACGTGGGCGATGGGCGTGTCCGCGCCGTCAAGCTTGATCAGGGCCAGGACGTACGGCGGCGCCTTGGGTTGATAGGGCTCACCGTACCGGATCACCGTAAAGCCGGTGACCTCGCCGACCGGCTCGACCTTGACCCAGCTATCCGTCAGGTTCGAGAAGCACCGCTCACAGGTCTGGCGCGGGGGGACGAACGTCTTGCTGCACTTGTCGCACCTGACGCCGAGGATCTTCTTCTCGTCGCGCAGCGTCGTGATGAACTTGCTGCCGGTCGCGCCGGCGAAGTACTGGTACGGCAGGGCCATCTTGCCTTCGACGACGAATGCGTCTTGCTCGTGTTCGCTCATTTGCTTCCGGTCCTTCGCACTTCGTCCTTCGTTTTTCCGCTCCCTTACGGTCGCGGCTCTGACGGGCCGGTGCGATCGCCGTGTTCCCTGCGCGACGGTTCGTCAATGATCTCGAAGTGCTTGATGTCCTCCATCGATCCCTTGCGCTGGTCGGCGAAGACGGCGCGGATGCGCAGGCCGGGGCGGACCTTGCTCGGGTCCGGCGCGTCCAGCAGGTGCCAGAGGGGCGCGTCGCCCTGCGTGCCGTCCAGGTCGGCCCAGCACGCGACGTAGGGCGTCTTGCGGGTTTCGCCACTCAGCGGGTCGGGGCTGGCGTAGAAGACGACGTCGAAGTCGCGCACCGTGCCCTCGGGGCCCAGCTCGTCCCACTCGGTCGCCTCGACGCGGCAAAGGGCGCAAACCTCGCGCGGCGGCAGTTGGTGCCGGCCGCACTGGGGACACCTGTTGGCCATGATCCGCTTGTTGTCGCGCAGCTCCCGCAGGAACCGGCCCATGACCGGACCGGTGCTGAAGCGCTGGGGGATGGACAGCACCTGCCGCGAGACGATCAGCTCCTGCTCGGTCTTCTTGTCGTCACCCATGCGTGGTGGCTCCCGATTGGGGTTTGTCCTTCGATAGCAGCATGAGGATGGTCCAAAGCGTCCCGCCAAACCCCGACGCCAGGGCCAGCTTGACGGGCTTGGGGACCTGGTGGTCGCCGGCGGCGCCGCGGACCTGCATGGCCGCCTCGGCCACGCGGACCAATGCGGTCGCGCCGATCGGATTGCTCGCCATCACGCCGCCCGACGGGTTGATTGGCATCTCGCCGTCGATGCCGACCTCGTCGTTCTCGACCATCTTGAGGTGCTCGTCGCCCTCGAGCAGGAGGAAGTCGCTCAGCCAGTCGAGCCCCCACCAGGCGGAGGGGTCGTACATTTCGAAGACGTCGATCTGCTTGCGCGGGTCGGTGATGCCGTTGCGCTCGAAGAGGCGCTTGGCCGCCGCGCGGTGGGTGCTCATCTCGGCGCTGAAGATCATGGTCTCCTCGCGGTGGACGGTCACGTGATCGACGACCCAGGCCGGGTTGGCGTTGAGCTGATCGACCTTGTCCTCGGACGCGAAGAGGACCGCGCACGCGCCGTCGCTCTGCGAGCACATGTGGAGCATCCGCAGCTCGCCGACGAGGCGCAGGTCGGTATCGGCGTAGTCCTTGAGGTGCTCTCGATCGAGGTGTAGGCGGCGATGCGCCTTCGGGTTGCGCATCGCGTTTTCGTCCATGATGGTCCGCAGCTTGATGGCGGCCAGCTTGGCGCGATCCTCACCGAACTCGTCGATGACCTTCTGGGCGGTCGTGCCGGTCAGCGCGCCGGTCTGGAGGCCGCGGCCCCAGAGCGGGTCGGCCATGTTGGTGATCCCGCCCGTCGTGTGGCCCTCCTGGAGCTTCTCGAAGCCGATGGCCAGGACGAGGTCGTGCAGGCGTGACGCAACGATGTTGTCGGCCGCGCACGCCAGCGTTATGCCCGTCGTACCGCCGGTGGTCAGCCGGACGCCCGACTTGCCCCACGCCCCGTCGCCGATGACGTGCCACATGTCGGGCTGGTGGACCATCTCGAACAGCTCCATGTTGCCGTGGAGGACGCAATCGACGTCGGCCATGGTGAGATGGGCGTCGTCGAGCGCCTCGACGACGGCCTCATGGATCATCTCGGGTTGGTTGACCTCTTCGCGGTGGCTCGAGAACTTCGACATGCCACTGCCGATGATGGCGACGTTTCGACGCTTGCGCTTCATGGCGTCTCCATTTCTAGCTCTCCAGCACGATCACCGTCTGGAGCTGTCCGGCGGGGCCGGTAGCGCCGTGCGCCAGGGCACGTTTGGCGTTGGGCACTTGCCGATCGCCCGCCTCGCCGCGTAGTTGGATGACGGCCTCGGCCGTTCGGGCCAGCCCGCCCAGCATGAGCGGATTGCCCGCCAGCATTCCGCCAGACCGATTGACGTTGTGCTTGTCCGGCCCGCCATCGCTCAGCCACTGGCCCCCTTCACCCGCGCCACACAGGCCGACGCCCTCGGCGTATTGGGGCAGTTGGTGGGCGTACTGGTCTGCGATCTCGACGACGTCGAAGGCGGTCTTGGGATCATCGATGCCGGCCATGGCGTAGGCGCGTTTGGCGGCCCGCTCGAGCGCGAAGTTGCCGGGCAGGTCGCGCTCGCCCAAAAAGAAGCTGTCGTGGCAGTTGCCCAGGCCCGTGACCCAAACGGGCTTGTCGGTGATCTCAGCGGCGCGCTCCTCGCTGGCGAGGATCATGGCCACCGCGCCGTCGGACACGGGATACGCAAACGCCTCGCGAACCGGATCGGCCAGCATGGGCGAGGCCAGCACGTCTTCGCGTGTGACCGGCTCGTGATGCTGCGCGACGGGGTCCTTGGCAGCCCATTGCCGGGCGCGGACGACCACGTCGGCGAGCTGCGCTTCGG
>CAYOGX010000900.1:0-2837 GCA_964403235.1 uncultured Planctomycetales bacterium
ATGGTCTGGGTCGGTCTGGTAGACCGACGCGTACATGACGAGCGTACATGGCCCCTCGACTTGAATCCCGAGGTAGTCCGATCGGCCCGTCCATGGAAAGCGCATGTCCCGAAACGTTCCGAGCCCGCCAACCGGCTGTCCGTACGGCATGCCACTGTTTATGGGCCAGTACGTCGTTGGGTCAGGCGTAGCTGGCGTGTACAGAAGGACCGAATCGACCATGTCGCTTCGGTACGAGACCGGCTGCCCAATGGTCGTGTTGCCGATCCTGGTGTCCGGTTTGTGCGGCGTCATGGCGGTGAGGTGCCAGCTAACGTTGCCGTCGGGGAAGCACCAAAGCGGATCGGTCACAGGGATCTCGACCCGCCACTGCTCGCTGTCTTGCCCCTCTTCGCTCTCAAGATCGGTGCCGATGTACAGAAGCTGGCGAAGGTGCCGAACGACGCACACGGTCCGGTTGGGGACGTTGACTCCGCACAGACGAAATAGGTACCGCCTGTTTTGTGCAAGCGTCGGCGCGGCTGGCACCTCGATGCCAGTACCTGTCAAGTCGCCAATCGCGGCACTTCCGCCAATTTCTGCTCGACGTGGGTCACGCTGAGCGCTCGACACGACGGACCTGAGAAGACGAGAGGACTTCATCGGCTCACCGCATCTTCGGGTTTGCTGCAAGCGGGTACATGCCTTCGTTTCGAAGCTGGCAGACGATGTCGTCCCAATTGCAGCCGGGAAGCTGGCAGCCCGAAAGCTCCTTGCCGACCAGCGTGATGTCGACCACGTACGGCGTCTCACCAGCGTCGAAGGCGCGGGTGTTCAGGGCATCGATCGAGATGTTCTGGTTCTCGACCAAGACCCAATCGAGCGCCTTGGGGTTCGGGGCACTGGACGGGCTGGCGATGTTCTCCAATGGGACCATGCCCTCGGTCATGTGCTTTGGGCCACCTTTGCCGACGATGGAAACGTCGACCGAGATGTACGGGTTGAGCTTGCAGTACTCGTCCTGCTCGCGAGCGCCGAAGACGCCTGCGTTGTAGGACGGCCTGCGAATCGTGTAGAGCATGTACTGGACCCAAAACATTTGGAACATTTTGTCGTCCATCTGATTGCCCCGAATGGTTTGGTTTGCAGCCGTCGAGTCGAATTGAATCTCGACGTTGTACATGCGGGGTTCGAGCGGCTGTCCACGGGTGAGCATGAACGCCAGCTTCGGATTGGAAATTGCCAGCTTTCGGATCTCGTCCGTCACTGCAACCACTTCGTTCGGCATGATCAAATCCTTTTAGCAAAAACAAAGGCCGCGCCGACATCAACGCCGACGCGGCCCTCGTTCACAATCCGGCGTCCCTACTCGGGCCGCGAGGCTACCTCATTCATCACCGACGTAGCCAGCGGGGACTTCCTCGATGCCGCCGCCACCGAAGTACGAGTCGATGATCTTGTCACCGTGATCTTCGGGCGCTCCGCAGGTTCCAATCCCTGCGTAGTTGGCGACTGCGGGCGCGTAGCCGGTGGACGACAGAAGCTGGCTCATCAGCGACTTGTCGGCCAGGGTGCGCTTCCACTGGTGGCACACGCCCTCGCGGACCTGGAAGCCCTTGAGGCCGAGTCCGAGGCGCATCATGCCGCCAGGGATGTTGGTGAAGCCAGCGTAGCCGCCGTCGTCATCCGCATCGTGTTCGGTTTCGTCGAGGCGGAAGTTCGGGCCCACACCGGGAATCGGCGACGCGCACGAACGCATCAGGCCTTCGTCGAGCATGCGCTGCTCGTAGTCCTCGTCGCCCTCGGCCTTGTCCATGATCAGCTTGATCTTGGTGTTGGTGTCGAGCGGCATCGGGAACGGCAACCGGTACCAACTCTCCACGGCGGGCAGAGCGGCCGGGCGACCGTAGGCCGCATCCATCGCCGTCATGCGGTTCGGGGTGATCTCGCCGTCGGCGTTCTGCTCCGAGTTGATCGGCACGAAGTAGCCGGGCTCAGTCACGGCTGGCGAGTTGTCGTAGGTCTGAATGGTCGACGGCATGGTGATTCCAGCCAAGCGCGTGTTCAGCCGACGCGTGATGAACGTGTGCGGGGTCTTCGCGTCCGAAAGGCCACTGAAATCGATCAGCGAGCAGCAGTTGCCGATGTCGACCAGGCGCTCGTTGATGATGGAGTCGTACGCCGAGTTCGGGCAGTCGAAGCGCAGACGGAAGGCGTTGAGGAACGCCCAAATGAACCGCCAGGTGGGCCCGCCCCAGTCGAGTTGCGCCGGACACGCCCAGGTGTTCTGCGACGGAGCCGCGCCGCCCTCGAACAGGTTGGCGAGTTGGTTCGAGCGAAGGTTGATGGGCGAAGCGGGCGTGTTGTCCAGGCCCGCGATGTCCACACGCGGACCGAACTGGTTGCCTTCCACCACGGTGGAGTAGGGCTCGCCGTAGGCGAAGACGCAGATGCCGGTCACGATGACGGGCGTGTCGACGGTGAAGGTCGGACCGATCGTGTTTTTGCCACGGCTGATCTTTCCGGCCATGCCACGGGGAGAGAAGGAATCCACGCCGAACAGGTTGATTTCGTTGGACGTGATCCAATCGTAGTCGTCCGAGTCCAGCGGAAGCTCGACGTTACGGACGGCGAATTCGACGGTGGGGTATGCGTGCAGCGGAAGCCGGGCGCACTCGATCAATTCGTCGACGGTGTTGCAGTACAAGAGGGGCTGACGTTCCATTGTGTTGTCCTCGTTTCGAAAACGTAGATGGCAAGGTCACTGTTCTTTCTCTTGCTTCTGGAAACAACGTTCTTGGTGAAATCCGCACCAAGACTCGCCAAGAGGCACAGAGAATTGCTCAGAGTGAACGCGT
>CAYOGX010000901.1:0-2835 GCA_964403235.1 uncultured Planctomycetales bacterium
ACGACGGCCACGCCGAGCGCGATCGCCAGGATCGCGCCGGCCATGCGACCGGGACGCCGCCGCCACGTCCGAAATGTCAACTGTCCCCAGTAGCCCATCGCGGTCCGGCCGGTTCTCCGATCAGCAGGTCCGAATCGGCTGCCCCTCACAGCTCCTTGACCATGTCCACGCGGACGACCTGTGGTGCGCCGCCCGCGTCCCGTCGGACACGGGGCGCGTCTCGATGGTCGCACGGGCCCGGGTCATCGACGGCGTACGGCTCGCCCGTGCGGACGTAGTCCATTCGCTCGAACCACGCCATCAAGTCCGAATGCGTCGCCGGATCCAGGGCCACGCCAATCTGGTCGATCCGCTCCCGCATGCACACCCATTCGACGTAGGCCATCATCTCGGTGCCGACGCCCTGGCCCCTGTAGCTCGGCAGCACACGGAGCTCCTCGATGTCCGCGAACGCCCGCCGGTCGGGTTGGCCGGGCCATCGCAGCACGAGTTGTCCGACGAGCTTGCCCTTGTGCTCGGCCACCACGAACTCGATCTCACGTCGGTCCTGCCGGTCGAGCCGATCGCACTGGACCCCCGTCGCGTCCGAGGCCGCGTCGGGGCGCTCGGGCATGTCGCTGAGCGCCAGGTCGATCAGGTCGTTCAAATCAGCCCGGGTGGCTCTCCGGAACTCAATCGCCATGCCCGACATTGCTGGAGACCCCGCCGCCGTTGCCGAACGTCACCTCGTCGGCAACATCAGCCCGATGACGACTCCGGATAGACGCCTTCGGCGTTGAGCCGAAGATACTCGCCCGCCACGCGTTCGGTCTCGCCGAGCCCGCCGGCCTCGATCACGCCCGCGAACTGCCCGTCGCGCAGGACGTGCACGCGATCGGCGTAGGACGCGCCCGGCGCCTCGTGCGTCACCATCAAGACGGTCGTCCCGTGCTCGCCGGTCACGTCCCGCAGCAGCTGCCAGATCTTTGCGGCGTTGGCCGAGTCCAGGTTGCCCGTCGGCTCGTCGGCCAGGATGACGGCGGGATCGTTCATCAAGGCCCTGGCGATGGCGACTCGCTGCTGCTCGCCGCCCGACAGGGCGTCCGGGCGGTGGTTGGCCCGATGCGCCAGGTCGAGCAACCCCAACAGCTGCTCGGTCCTGTCCCGAATCACGCCGGCGGGGGCACGATCGACCAGCATGGGCAGGGCGATGTTCTCCCGCGCCGTCAGCGAGGGCAGGAGGTTGTAAGCCTGAAACACCACGCCCAGCCGACGGCGGCGAAACACCGTCCGCTTGTGGTCGCTCATTCGCGTGATGTCTTGGCCCTCGATGACGATCGTGCCCTCGTCGGCCAGATCGAGCCCGCCGGCCAGGTGCAGCAGCGTGCTCTTGCCGCTGCCGCTCGCGCCCATGATGGCGATGAACTGACCCGGCTGGACCGCCAGACTGAGCCCGCGCAGGGCGTGCACCGGCTCGCCCCCGGTCGCGTAGTACTTGTGCACGTCACGGATCTCGAGGATGCCGCTCATGATCGGTTCCACCCAAGAGGCTTGGCACCGTTTCCGGTCCGAGCCGTCGCTCCGCCGCGTAGATCGTGACTGGACCGGCCACCCAAGCCGGTGGAATTCCAGGCGCCCCCCGTCTGATCGTGCAACCGGATCGAACGTGCGACAAGCCTATCCGGTCGGCCAGCAGGGATCAACCGGTGCGGATGCCGGCCCATCCCGAAACTCGCCGAGCCACAAGTGCCGATAATGCTCGACGCGTATAGATCGGAAAGAACCAGACGGTTGGGGCCATGCGTTTGTGCAACGTCTCAGTGGCGGGCGATCCCACGTTACAGACACGGGGGGAATCTTTGGAGATTCGTTCACCGGCCGGATATACTAAAGAGGTGGCGAACAGGCGGGGAGAGCAGTGGGCGAATCTTGCAGCTCTTTCGGGACAGATATCCCCAGTCACACGTACAGATCATCGGGCGGCGAGCGCGGGGGTGCGATGAACGTGCCAGTGCCATTTTCAGTCAGACCGTTTCTCGCGCCGTTGGGTGGCATGGGTAGGCTCCGACCCGTGAGGGTCGGCGTTTACCCGTGTTCGCACGATGACACGCTATCGCACGGGCGGACTTCGCTCGTCCCTCGCTCAGCCTGCCCATGCCACCCGCGGACACGACACGAAACGCTCCTACCGAAAACGGGATTAGTTTGGGTGTTTTTGGCGGCGGCCTTGTTGGGTGTCGTGGGTTCGCAGGTCTACGGCGTGGCGCCCAGCTTCCAGGGCCTGGGCGACCTGCCTGGGGGAGAGTTCGAAAGCACGGCCCACGACGTCTCGGGGGACGGGGCGGTGGCCGTCGGCATGAGCAAGTCGAGCAACGGCAAGGAGGCGTTCCGCTGGGCCAACGGCGTGATGACGCCCTTGGGCAGCCTACCCGGCGGGACGTTCTTGAGCGTGGCCTGGGGCGTCTCGGCAGATGGGTCGGTCGTTGTCGGGGCCAGCTCGGCCAGCGGGCCGCACATCGAGGCGTTTCGGTGGAGCAACGGGGCGATGGTCGGCCTGGGCGACCTGCCCGGCGGGGAGTTTCTTAGCGTGGCTGAGGCCACTTCGGCGGACGGGTCGGTCGTCGTCGGGCGGGGGACGCCTGGCGCGTCGGTCTTGGACAATGAAGGGTTCCTGTGGGCCAATGGTGTGATGACGTCGTTGGGCGACCTGCCCGGCAAGAGCTTCTACAGCGCGGCCCAGGGTGTCTCGGGAGACGGATCAGTCGTCGTCGGATACAGCGAGTCGGCCAACGGGTATGAGGCCTGTCGCTGGGCCAACGGCCTGATGTCCGGGCTGGGCGACCTGCCCGGGGGGGA
>CAYOGX010000902.1:0-2828 GCA_964403235.1 uncultured Planctomycetales bacterium
ATCGAAACATCGAAACATCGAAAACGTCGAAACGTCGAAACATCGAAACGTCGAAACGTCGAAACGTCGAAACGTCGAAACGTCAAAACGTCGAAACGTCGAAACGTCGACAAGTCTACATGAGGAGATCCCGCCCGCGCAAGCTTATCCGCCAAGGCCCTGGCTTGCTCACTTTCTGTATGCTTGTTCCACCTTGACGATGGCCTGGGCGATCAGGTCAGCATCGGCCAGGCTCTGGTCTTCGTGCCAACGTAAAAGCATGTGCGCCGCCATGGCGTGCTCGGCGTTGGGACAGCAATCGGTGTAGTCGACCTCGCGTCCGTAGTCGGCCGTCCAGGGATGTCCGCTCTGGCCGTAGGCCTGCCGCTCGGCGATCCACTTCTGCTTGTACATGATCGTCGTATAGGTCTCCGAGCAGGGCACGCCCTCGGCGGCCAGCGCCTTGGCGAACTGAGCCTTGTCGACCTTCAGCGCCGACTCGTGCACGCGCAGCCGGCCGAACCAGTAGGTCGGCTTGCCGCCGTCGACGATCTTGCCGAGCCGGACGGCCTTACAGTCGACGATGCCCTGTTGAAGCCGTTCGGCGAACCGCCGGCGGGATTCGGTCATCGCCGGTAGCTTCTTGAGCTGCACCCGACCGATGCAGGCCTCCAGCTCCGTCATCCGGTAGTTCAGGCCCATGAACAGGTTCTCGCCTGCGTCGGAGCCAAACGGCTTGCCCCGATCGCTGAACCGCTTGGCGTTCCAGTACATCGCCTCGTCGTTGGTCACCACCGCGCCCCCCTGCCCGCCGGTCGTGTGATGCTTGCCGCTCATCAGGCTGAACGCGCCCATATGGCCGATCGAGCCGACCCGCCGCCCGCGGTATTCGGCCGCGTGGGCCTGGCTGCAATCCTCGATGACGACCAGGCCGCGGGCCTCGGCCAGCGCCATGATCGGGTCCATGTCGGCCGGCTCGCCTGCGATGTGGCCGACGACGACGGCACGCGTTCGGTCGGTCAGGACCTTCTCGATCCCCTCAGCCGTCATGTTGAACGTCTCGGGATCCGTGTCGGCGAACGTCGGGATGCAGTTCTGCATCAACACCGGCGCGATCGCACCCGGATCGGTGATGGGGGCCGAGACCACCTCGTCGCCCGGCTCGAGCCGCAACGCCCCGATGGCAGCGTGGACGGCGGCCGTGCCCGAGCTGTTGGCCGTCGCGAAGGCCGTGCCGCAGAACGCCGCGAACGCCTGCTCGTAGGCGTCGACCTCCTGACCGCCGTAGCGGTCGAACCCGCCGCCGCCGGCCATCACCCGGTCGAACAACGCCATCACCGCGTCACGTTCTTCCTGGCCGATCAACAACCTGGGTGCGAACGGGGACTGGATGACCGGGCTACCCCCGTCGATCGCAAGCTGGGACATCAGGTCCTCCTCGGGAAACGTCGAAACGTCAAGACATCAAGACTTCAACACGTCGACAAGTCAACAAGTCGACATGTCTGAACCGCCTGGGCGAACGTACGGTTGTCGCCTTGCGTTACGTGTGCCGGCACAATAGCTTCGTGTGCGGGGCGGCTTCTGGAGGTATCGATCCATGGCACGTCTTCGTACTGCCCTCATCGGGCTTGGTGGCATCGCCGGGGCGCATTTGTCGGCCATTCACCGACTTCGTGACCGGTTCGAGCTGGTCGCCGGCGTGGACCCTCGTGGCCGCGAGGCCGCGCATGCCTCGAAACTCGGCGACGCGCCGCTGTTCGCCGACGAGGCGGCGATGTACGAGAACGTCTCGGACATCGGCGCCGTGGCGATCTGCACGCCGCACCACCTGCACATCCAGAACATCCGTTCGGCCGTGGCCCATGGCGCCCGCGGCATCCTGACCGAGAAGCCCGTGACCACGACGCTGGCGGACATGGACGAGGCCATCAAGCTGACCGAGCGTCACAACGTCCGCGTCTCGGTGGGTTACATCTTGAGGCACAACCCGCTGTTTATCAAGATGCACCAACTGGTCGAGGCCGGCACGTACGGCGCGCCGTTCGCCGTGACCTGCCGCACCGAGCAGGGCTGGTCGGGCAAGTGGTTCGACGACAAGTCGTGGATCAAGACGAACGAGGGGCTGGGCCGGGGCGGATCGCTGTTCAGCCACGGATGCCACTACGTCGACGCGATGATCTGGATGATGGGCCGGCCGGTCAAGGCCGCCAAGGTCTCGACCAAGATCCCTCAGGACGATCGCATGGAGGGGCCGGACACGTCGTTCGCGGTCTTTCAGTTCGAACGCGGCGGCATCGGCACGATGTTCAGCAGTTGGGGCATCCGCCACTGCGAGAGCGCGATCGACTACCGCCTCTACTGCCAGGACGCCCAGCTCATCTACGACCATCGATACGACGGCAGCATGGACCTGTTCGTGGTCGAGCAGACGGGCGTCCGCACGCGACTGGACGCCTCCGACGTCGGCGGCGGCGGGCCCGACGCCTTCACCGGCACGAAGAACTTCATCCGCCAGTACACGCGCTTCTACAAGTGCGTCGAGGAGGGCATCGACCCGGAGCCCGGTCTGCGAACCGCGCGGCAGAGCATGGAGGCCATCCTCAATGCCGTCGACGCCCATGAGCAAGACCGCTTCGCCGTCTGGCCCGATCGGCCGGTCCAGCTACCCCCCTTCCGACCCATAGAACAAGACGCGCGGTATCACAGGGCGTAGCGTAGACGCGACGCGCAGACCGCCTCGACCGGTCTCGGGCTGGTGCGAGAATCCCCGGGCTGCCCAGAAAATGGGCGGCAGCTTGCCCATTTTCATCCCCTCGTGGTGATGTGGACATCATGGATTTCTGGTG
>CAYOGX010000903.1:0-2824 GCA_964403235.1 uncultured Planctomycetales bacterium
TTCGATGGGTCGTGAACCTGCGAAAGCGGCTGCGCGGACGCTAGGTATCGCTGTCTGCGTCACGATTGCGCGGGCCGCATGCACGAGACAACCGATGGGTAAACGGATCATACCGGTTCTTGTGGTTCTGATCGGTGGGTGCGCCAAGCCGTGGCGGCCCCCCATCGACACCGTTCAACGCGAGAATCTGCCGTCCGTCTTTGCGCTGGCGGACTACGCACCGGACGAGCCCGGCTGGCGATGGGTCTACCGGCGGACCCGGAACGGGGCCGAACCGAACGCGTTCGTCCGCGAGTTCACCGACCGCACCTACGTCGACGGTGCGATGGTCGGACGATCGTTCCAGCCGCTGTTGACGTACCTGCCCGACCGACCCGGTGAGGACGGGCCGACCGAGAGATCGGACCAACGCGCCTTGCCCGTGAAGCGTCGACCTCGCCCCTCGGCGCCGCTGGACGGCGAGTTCGGCGTGATTCTCGCATTTGACCCGCCCCTCCCGCCGCTACCCGTCCACATCCGGATGGACGAGCCGGTCTCCGCGAACGCCCGACTCCGCTGCTATGACGAAGACGGCGACTATCTCTACGACGGGACGGCCCGTCGATCGGTGCTGCTGGAAGGGCTCGAGGACGTCCGCGCGGGCCAGGCCGACTACGCCCGATGCCTGCGGCTCCAAGTCACGACCCGGTTCCACCTTTACTGGGGCCCCGTCTTCGATTTGGTTCAGTATCTGTGGTTGGCCCGTGGCGTGGGTGAGGTCAGGCGGATCGAGCACGTCACCGGGTGGGTCCTGCTGCTGCCGTTCTCCGCGACGGATCGGTTTGAGCTGATCGACTACCGGTCACCGCCGACCCGGACGTCGCGGCCCGGCGGGCCGTATCCCGTGTTCCGGCGTTGGGCGAGGATGGCAATCGAGTTGGCCCAGGCGCTTCCCTCGCCGCAGATCGGCGGGATGCGGATCGAGCTGACCGGTCGGGATGAGTTCCTGGCCGACACCCCCACCCGGTGTCGATGGGCCCGCGTGGCGGCCCCGTGACGGTGGGCACTGCGGTGGTCGCGGATCGGTTGCGAAGGTTGACGCCGGTTCTATGGTCGGTCACCTTATCATTGGTAGGGCCGGCTGTGCCGGCCAGTTCTGGGCATGAGGCGAACGGCCTGCACAGCCGGCCCTACACGGCTTGTTTGGCGGGGCCGCATGCGGACCCGTGCCCGCCGAACGCAGCGGGGCCAAACGAGACACGCTGAACGCGCACGCTACGCGAATGCGAGCTGGCCATGTCGGTTCAGGTCTACACCGGGTTGGAATCCGTCGACCCGCCGCTGCGCGGGGTTACGCTGACGTTCGGGAACTTCGACGGCGTGCATTGCGGGCATCAGCAGATCCTGGCCCAGGCGGGCATGCTGGCCGAGCGGACCGGCTCGCCCGTCGTGGCCGTCACCTTCGATCCGCACCCGCTCAAACTCATTGCCCCCCATCGGCCGATGCGATGCCTCACGCCCCTCGACGAGAAGATCGATCGGCTGGGCCAGGCCGGCGCCGACGTCGTCGTGGTCGTCCAGACCACGCCGGCGTTGCTCGAACAGTCCCCCGAGCAGTTCGTGACCGATACCGTCGTGCCCAAGTTCAATCCGGCGCACGTGGTCGAAGGTCCATCCTGGCGGTTTGGTCGGGGGCGGGAGGGCGACGTGGCCCTGTTGCAGCGGCTGGGCGATCAGCACGGCTTCGAGGTGTACGCCGTACCCGGTTGGCGCTTGGAGATCGACGCGTCGGGCCCGGTGCTGGTGACCAGCACGCTGATCCGCGATCTCCTCGGCAGGCACCACGTTCACCGTGCCGCGCTGTGTCTGGGCCGTCCCTACGGGCTGGTCGGGCGGGTCATCCGGGGCAAGGGTCGGGGGCGAGCCCTCGGTTACCCGACGGCCAACCTCGAGACCGGCGATCAGGTGGTTCCAGCGGAGGGGGTCTACGCGGGCTGGTGCCGGGTGGGCGGGTGCCGGCGCATCGCGGCCGTCAGCATCGGACGGAACCCGACGTTTGGCCAAGAACCCCTGTCGGCCGAGGCCTTCCTGCTCGACTTCGACGAGGACATCTACGACCAACGGGTTCGCATAGAGTTCCTGCGGTGGCTTCGCGGTCAGGAGCGCTTCGATTCGGCCGACGCGCTCGTTCGACAGATGCACGAGGACGTTCAACAGGTCCGCGAGATCTGCGAGGCGGCGATTTGAGGCGCCAGCCCACGCCTCCCATGGGGCCGAACGTCGATACGTCTGGACGCCGAGGCATCGGAACGGAGGGTGGTCTTGTCTGTCGATGAAGGGTTGTTTCGCCAAGCCGGTGCGCTGATCGACCGGGCCAACGACGTGTTGATCCTGTCGCACCATCGTCCCGACGGCGACGCGATCGGCTCGATGATGGCCGTCGGGGCGACGTTGCGGCGGCGCGGCAAGCGCGTTGGCGCCGTGTCGCTCGATCCCATTCCACAGCGGTACGCGGGTCTGGTGGGCGACGAGCCGATCGAGTTGTGGGACCCGGCCGTCCACGCCGAGCAGGCCGATCGGGCCGACGCGATCCTGGTGCTCGATACCGCCTCCTGGTCGCAGCTCGAGGCCGCCCGGGACCCGCTCCTTCGAGCGCGGGGGCGCGTGGTGGTGGTGGACCACCACCAGACGCGGGACGAGGTGGGGGGGGTGTCGCTGATCGACGCGACGGCGGCGGCGACGGGCCTTCTCGTCTACGAGTGGTTTCGGGCCCTGGATTGGCCGTTGCCCCGTGTGGCCTTGGACGGGCTGTTTGCGGCCCTGGCGACCGATACGGGTTGGTTCC
>CAYOGX010000904.1:0-2823 GCA_964403235.1 uncultured Planctomycetales bacterium
CGAAGGTCTTCGTCAAGGGCTACACGATGGTGCCGGCCACCGTCCGCGAGGCCGAGCCGCAGCGGCGCGAGATCTGGCGGACCTACATGCCCTGCCGCGGGTGCGCCGGCGGGTGGAAGCATTACTCCGAAACGTTCACGATCCCCGACCGCGGCGTGAAGATGTCCAACGTGATCACGCTCCAGGTCAAGTGGATTCGCATCATCCCCTACGCCTACTGGCCGCCGGGCGTCTACTACTGGGACAACGTCAAGGTCGTCGAGGAGCCGGTCGAGCACTAGGGTGTAGGGTTCGGGGTTCAGGGTCTGGGGTTCGGCCGTGACCGCTCCTGACGGTCGCGGCTTGGCTGGGCAGTTCCGATACGCTAGCTGCCAAGGAGGCCTGTTTGTGATCGAGACGTTCCTGTTGCTGCTGTTGGCGAGCGCGACGCCCGCGGCCCAGTCCGACCAGGCCGGTGCTGAGCGGCGTCAACGGCTCGTGATGGTCCTGCCGTTCACCGGACCCGACGACGGGTTGGCGGCGCGGTTCACCGATCAGGTGACGCTGAAGCTTTCGCGACAGGTCCGCCGTCTGAAGGGCCAGACGGACCTGAAGGTGCTCAGCAAGATCGAGGTCGACGAGGCCTGGGGCGAGGGTGTCGGGCCGAAGCTCGACACGCCACCCCCACAGATCGCCCAGTGGCTGCGCGAGGTGGCGGCGCAGGTCGCGATCTGGGGCACGTTCGAACGCAAGGGCGACGAGCTGATCGCACGCGTCAAGGTCCTCGACATCACCGACGACGCCAGCCGACTGCTGCTGGACAAGACCTATCGCGAGCAGGGCGAGCGTGCCCACGTCGGCGTGGTCAACCCCGTCGTCGAGGAGATCACCGGCCACGCCGTGCGAAAACCCCGCGAGGCCGGCAACGTCCCCGAGCCGAAGGTCCTCGGGCGACTGCTGAGCAAGAACCCCGGATTCGAAGAGGGCAGCGGTGAGACGCCCGTCGGCTGGGAGCGGATGGACGGGTTGACGACGTTCTGGATGAACGACCCCACGGGCGCCGGCCGTGGTAAGGTCATCAAGATGGAGACGCGAATGCTCCAGACCCAGGCTGATGCGTGGTGGGTCAAGTGGCGGGCGGGCGCGCCGGCCTCGCGGGCGCCCAAGCCGATCTTCGCCCCGCCGCCGGCCTACGACAGCGTCGGCGGGCTCCACGGCGCGCACTACTACAGCGACTTCTTCGAGATCAAGCCCGGCATGCGCTACCGCGTGCTGGCCGACTTCAAGGGCAAGACCACCGATTCCTTCTTCGCGAAGGTCTTCGTGAAGGGCTACGGCATGGTGCCGGCGACGGTCCGCGAGGCCGAGCCGAAACGGCGGGAGATCTGGCGGACGTATCTGGCCTGCCGCAACTTCGAGAACCAGTGGACGCACTACTCCGAGACGTTCACCATCCCCCAGCGCGGTGTCCGGATGTCCAACGTAGCCACGGTGCACGTCAAGTGGATACGCATCGTCCCCTACGCCTACTGGCCACCGGGCGAGTTCTACTGGGACGACGTCAAAGTCGTCGAGGAGCCGGCGACACCTTAGGCCCGCAGAGGCGACTCGTTACCGTCGGGTTCCGGTCGACAAACCCGCCACCGCGCCGGGACCGTCAGGGAGCAGTTTGTCCACGATCGACCGCTCGCGGGCCAGCCGCTCGCTTGCGGTCGCGGCGCTGATCGTGGACATCTGCAATCTGCACGTCGCACCCTGAATTGATCGGGGCGGATCACTGCGGCCTCTAAAACCGTAGCGGCAGATCCCCGAGCGCAACGCCGCGGAAGAACACCAGCAGGAACAAGATGATGACGGCCCCGATGGCTGGTGCAAATCCGCGCGCCGACCCCGACCCGGGGCGAACGTTCGCCCAATAGGCCGAGCCCGCCACCGACATTCCCAAGACAATCCACACCCACAATGCCTGATCCGGAAGGTTAACCATTCTTCCCATCCTCCCCAAGTTCACATCCCCGCAAGGATACTATCCAATTCAGTTGGCCCCACGTCAAGTCCTGGATGGGCCTGAATTCGGGGCGGCAGACGCTTTTGCTTCAGCGCCCGGTCCCCCCAGGCCGATACGTCCGATAAGGTAGCCGCCTCTCCGTGGTGCTGGCACGGGGGTGGTCGTGCGCCTGAAAATGGGCCTACCGCAGTCATGTCATTAGCCCTTGGATCTGTGCAGGCGTTGAGAACCCTAGCCGCCGTCTGGGTAGTCAGCCTGCTGGCCGGGACGGCCTGGGCCGTCCAGCCGCCCGACGAAGCGCTCATCGCTCGCGTCCAGGCCAAGGAATTCGAGGTCCACTTCCAGACGACCGACCCGGCGTCGATTGTGTCCGTCGAGCTGTGGTACACGCTGGACCACAGTACGAGCTGGTGCCTGTTCGAGACGGATCCGCCGCAGCGGCACAGCCCGCTGCGGTTCGTTGCCCCACAAGAGGGCACATATGGACTGTTCGTCGTCGTGAGGAACCAAGCCGGCACATCGTCAGATCGACCCCAGCCCGGGACGCCGGCACAGCAGTGGTGCTTCGTGGATTGGACGCCGCCGCTGGTGCAGTTGCACGTTGCCCAGAAGGACGAGGCGTTTGAGACGACCCGCCGGATCGCCCTGAAGTGGACGGCGTATGACCGGCACTTGCTGAACCGGCCGATCGATCTGTACTACATGGCCTACGGGCATCGGGTGTGGGTGCCGATCGAGCTGCACCTGCCCAACTCGGGTCGGTACGACTGGCGTGTGCCGGATGAGGTCGGGGGCGAAGTGTTGCTGAAGCTGGCCGTCACGGATCGGGTTGGGCA
>CAYOGX010000905.1:0-2822 GCA_964403235.1 uncultured Planctomycetales bacterium
CATTGTCTGTTGCAGGGCGCAGCTCGGTTTCCACCTGACGTCTCGCGGCCACTCGGTTGCCCCGGAGCAGTTGGTAAGCATCGGCCTGAACACCGATCAAATTGCCGAGGTCGTCGAGCAGCTTCCCGAGCAGCTGTCCGTGGCCGAGGGCGTGATGGGTTGAAGTCCTCCTTGCCGCCAAGTACTTCGCAGACGTAGCGCGACCTCCCACCCTGTTTCCAAAGGCACCCGGCAGCGCCCCGCCACGCCTGAGCGCTGACGGTGGGTTTGGGTCTTGCGTCCGGTGGCTTCGCGAACGTAGATTAAACACTCCCGGGTAGTCCGGGACGTGGTAGGTAGGACACGCGATGGATAGAACGGGTGTTGGCTTGATCGGTTTTGGCACAGTGGGGCAGGGCGTGGCCTCGTTGTTGCTCGATGAAACGCAACCGTTGTCGAGCAAGGTAGCGGCCTCGATCGAGCTGCGTCACGTGATCGATACGGATCTCGACCGGCCGCGGGATGTTAAGGTCCCCGACGGGTTGATGAGCGACGACCTCGACCGACTGCTGACGGATGACGGGACGCAGATTGCCGTCGAGCTGGTGGGGGGCACGACGGTGGCGCGCGAGATCGTGCTGAGGTGTCTGGCGGCGGGCAAGGACGTCGTGACGGCGAACAAGGCGTTGTTGGCGCATCACGGTCGCGAGCTGTACGGGGCCGCCCGGCAGGCGGGTCGGTGCATCGCGTTCGAGGCGAGCTGCGGTGGGGGGATACCGCTGGTGGAGAGCATCCGCCGCGGGCTGGTTGCCAACCGGATCGAGGCCATTTACGGCATCGTCAACGGCACGTGCAACTACATCCTGACGGAGATGATGGCGGGGGGGAAGACGTATGCCGAGGCGCTGGCCGACGCGAAGGCGGCCGGCTACGCCGAGGCCGACGAGACGCACGACGTCAGCGGGGCCGACTCGGCCCACAAGCTGGCGATCCTGGCGGGGATCGCGTTCGGCGTCGACATCGACTACGGCCGGATCACCGTCGAGGGGATCGAGTCGATCGACCTGGCCGACCTGCGGGCGGGCGATGAACTGGGCTATGTCTGCAAGCTGCTGGCCATCGGGCAGCGGCGCAAGAACGACGCGCTGAGTTTGCGCGTTCATCCTGCGTTCATTCGACGGGCGCATCCGCTGGCGAACGTGAACGGCTCGTTTAACGCGGTGAGTGTCTACGGCCACGCGGTGGGTCACACGTTGCACTACGGCCGCGGCGCGGGCCGGATGCCGACGGCCAGCGCGGTGCTGGCCGACGTGGTCGACGTCGCCATCGGAAACGCACGGCGGACGTTCGAGCAGCTCCGATCACTCAGTGACGTCTGTCCGCCCGCCCGGTACATGCCCATCGAAGACGTCGAGAAGCGGTACTACTTCCGGATGATGGTGGCGGACCGGCCGGGCGTGTTCTCCAAGATCAGCCACGTCTTTGGCCAACACGACATCAGCCTGTCGGCCGTGGTGCAGCACGAGCCATCGGAGGGGCACGAGGGCGGGTCGGTGCCCATCGTCATCACCACGCATCTGGCGCGAGAGGGCAACGTGAGACAGGCGCTGGGCAAGATCGCGGCGCTCGACGTCGTTCTGGCCGAGCCGATCTGCATCCGCGTCGTCGAGGAGTATGAGGAATTCTAGCGTGGGGTCTCGATGAAATACGCGTTAATCCTTCCTGACGGTGCGGCGGACGACCCGGTCGAGGAGCTCGACGGCCGCACGCCGCTCGAGGCGGCCGAGACGCCCGGCATGGACTGGATCGCGACGAACGGACGTCAGGGCACGATGCAGACCATCCCTGAGTCGCTGCCGGCCGACAGCGGCGTGGCGACGCTGAGCGTGCTCGGATACGACCCGGTGCGTTGGTACCCGGGACGGGCGCCCCTTGAGGCGGCGGCGCAGAAGATCCGCCTGGGTCCCAAGGACCTCGTGTTCCGCTGCAATCTCGTGTCGATCGTCGACGATCGGATGGCGGACTTCACCGCCGGCCACATCGGTCAAGAAGAGGCGGAGCGGCTCATCGACGAGCTGAACGATCAGCTCGGCAGTGAGGACGTGGTCTTCCACGCCGGCATCTCGTATCGGCACCTGATGGTCATGAGGGGCGCGGGCGGGTCGAAGGTCCGCTGTACGCCGCCGCATGATATCCCCGGCGAGCGTGTCGAGCGGTACCTGCCCCGTGGTCGAGGCAGCAAGTCGGTCAAGGAATTGATCCGGCAATCCCGGGAGATCCTGGCCGACCATGAGGTTAATCGGGTCCGCGGCGATTTGGGCGAGAACCCCGCCAGCAGTATTTGGCTGTGGGGTCAGGGGGGCCGGCCGAAGATCAAGCGTTTCGCGGACGTGTATGGCGTTCAGGTGGCGGCCGTCGGGGCCGTCGACATCTTCCGGGGGCTGGCCGTCCTGATGGGCTGGCGGTTCATCGCCGTCGAGGGGGCCACCGGCTACATCGATACCAACTACGCCGGCAAGGGCGCCGCGGCCGTCGCCGCCCTCGACGAGCACGACCTGGTCGTGGTCCACGTCGAGGCACCCGACGAGGCGGGGCACAGCGGCGATCCGGCCGCCAAGGTGGCCGCCATCGAGCAGGTCGATCGGCACGTCGTCGGGCCGGTGCTGGAGAAACTCCGCAGCTTCGGTGATGACTGGCGGATCTGGGTCGCGTCCGATCATCCCACCCCGGTGGCGACGGGGATCCACACGGCCGACCCGCCGCCGTTCTGCCTGGCCGGTAAGGACATCGTCAGCGTCCTGCGGCGTCCGTTCAGCGAGGCCAACGCCGCCGTCAGCGACTTC